>NZ_CAWNXG010000033.1:0-54346 GCF_963878145.1 Photorhabdus sp. S10-54
CAATGAGAATATCAATGGGTTAATCAGACAATACTTTCCAAAGGAAACCGATTTTAATGAAATCTCTGATCAGGAAATAAATTTTGTGGTAAACCGATTAAATAATCGCCCCCGAAAAACACGGGGTGGGAAAACACCGAATGAATTATTTAAGGGAATACGAACATGTTTACTTCCAGATTAACGATGTTGCACTTATTATGTGAATCTACCAATTAAAGTTTTATATAAAAGACCAATTTAAATCAATAAATGCACTTTTCAGATAAAGGGTAAATCGCATTTAATCGAAAGCTATTAAACATTAAAAGAGAATTAAAAAGAAAACAGCGAGAAAAAGAATATAATCTAAATAAGTTCATATTAAAGTGTTTTCCCGTCGTTATTTTACGAAGAAAACTATGAAAAAAATAGTAAAACGGTTAATTTGGCAAGATTTAAACCCTAAAAAAAGAGAGATTATCTTAAAAGAACATAAACGGGTATCTTTATATCATTAGACTATTTACTCATTGATTTATACCCGTCATCTTTCAAGTTGCCTCTTTGTTGGCTGCACTCGCTCACCCCGGTCACATAGTTACCTATGCTCCCGGGGATTCTCTCCCTTGCCGTCGCGATCCATCTTGAAATCCATAGGGTATATATAGACCATTGTTATGGAATATACCCGAACTATAACAATTGTCCCAAGGAATATATACGCTTGCCGATGCAGACCCAATTCCTCCGGTTAATGTAATACCTGCCGATAATACCCCAACTGCTAATAATTTCTTAAACATAAAAGTTTATCCTTTAATATTTTAATCCTGTTAATATTAGGGTTTTATTTTATTAAATGGAAAATTATTTTTAAAAAAATATAAAGCCATATGTAATAATGCATGCTAAATCATCATTAACCTATATTACAATTTTAAAATCTTTTTATATTTTTCATTTTAAATTGGAAGTTTAATTTCTTATTTAAAAAAATCCTCGCACAATGTAAATGGCCTCCTGTCGATTAAATAACTTTAAAAGGTACAATTAAATAATCTGAATTTCATATTTATATGAATTCAGGTTGCTCACTTTATTTTAAAACCTATATTAATGGAGTGTGTATTTAAAAAACCCTTCACAGTAAACCGTTTAATGTGAAGGGGATTTTATCAAACTAACATCTCTGTTTTTTATTTTCTTTATCTCAAACTACGTGAAATCTCTCTAAAAGTTCGCTTTGCTCTCAATGAGTATTGAGGAAGGAGTATTACGCAGATTTGTTAAACTCAGATAATTCGATGTTTCTCTAATTGAATCTGCCGCGCAGCTTCACGCGCCATACGTCTCTTACGAGCATCACAAGGTTCCGGGCAGTCACATATTTTCTCTACGCCAATACTGCTTAAACCACCACAGCTCCCTTGTATGCTTTTACGTTTAATCATATAGCCTAACGACATTCCCGCAAAAGCCAGCAGGAAAAAGACGAAGGCTGCAATAAATACTTTCAGCATTTTCTTCCCCTTCTCATTGATTTTTCTGTAAGTATGGCTCAAAGGCTTTATTGTAACGCTCTTCAAAACCATTTTTCGTTTTTATGATCATAAAAACCGGGATACTCAGATTTTCTGCAACTTCCATCCCTTTTTCCGGCCCTAAAACATTCAGTCCAGTAGAAAGGCCATCAGCACTCATACAAGCTGGAGCAATCACTGTAATAGAAACTAAATTATGAGAAATAGGGTTCCCCGTTTTTGGATCAATCGTATGTGAATAACGCACACCATCTTGTTCAAAGTAATTACGGTAATCACCAGAAGTCGCTATCGACATATTCCCAGGCATTATCACTTCCTGAGCATTTTGTGCCATGCCAGTGTCAGATGGCTTTTCAATCGCAATCCGCCACGGCAGATCTTTACCATTATGGCCTGATGTACGGACTTCACCGCCAATATCAACCATATAATCCTTGATATTCTGCGATTCCAGATATTCGGCAACAACATCTACGCCATAACCTTTAGCAATAGATGATAAATCGATATATAGCTCTGGAACAGTTTTAATCAGGTTATTACCTTCTACCACCAGTTTATCAATCCCAGTCCATTCACGGCGTTTTTCCAGTTCACTTGCAGAAGGTGCTTTCGTCACGTGCCCCTCAGGACCAAACCCCCATAAATTAACCAATGGGCCAACCGTCACATCCAAAGCGCCATCCGTCAATTTATTAATGTAGATCGCTTCTTTAACCACTTTGGCTGTCGCAGGCGATACCGGGAATGGCCGATCAATTTGACGGCTTTGATTAAAACGACTCAATTCAGAATCAGGGCGATATGTCGACATCTGGTCGTTAACCTCCTCCAGCAAACGATCAATCTCTTTTTGCAGAGCTTCTGACGAAGGCGCCGACGAACCCGTAACAAATTTAATGGAATAGTAAGTCCCCATTGTTTGCCCATGAATATTTTTCTGCTCCAGACCATCGCATGCCGCCAGCAGCAATACTGCAAATATTAACGCTATCCAGCTACTTATCTTTTTACGCACAGTTAATTACTCTTTCTGAATTGTTAGCGCCCACAAAGTTGTGGGCGCCAGTCATTAAAATCAAACTATACCCGTTATCTTTCAAACTGCCTCTTTGTTGGCTGCGCTCACTCACCCCGGTCACATAGTTTTCTATGCTCCCGGGGATTCGCTCCCTTGCCGTCGCGATGCATCTAAAATCCATAGGGTATATTTATGGCCTATCAGCCACCGAAATCATCCAACATGATGTTTTCATCCTCGACACCAAGATCTTTCAACATTTTGATCACCGCGGCATTCATAACCGGAGGCCCACACATATAGAACTCACAATCTTCTGGAGCCGGATGATCCTTCAAATAATTCTCATACAGAACATTATGGATAAAGCCTGTGTGACCATCCCAGTTATCTTCTGGCAGTGCATCAGATAGAGCTACATTCCAGGTAAAGTTTTCATTTTCAGCCGCTAGCTGATCGAAATCCTCTGTATAGAACATTTCACGTTTAGAACGAGCACCATACCAGAAGCTAATCTTACGTTTGGAATTCAATCGATTAAGCTGATCAAAGATATGAGAACGCATTGGCGCCATACCTGCGCCACCACCGATGAAGATCATTTCCGCATCAGTATCTTTTGCGAAAAATTCACCGAACGGACCAGAAATAGTCACTTTATCACCGGGTTTTAGTGACCAAATATAAGAAGACATAATTCCCGGAGGCGCTTCCGAATTTTTTGGCGGCGGCGTCGCAATACGAACGTTAAGCATGATAATTCCGTGTTCTTCTGGATAGTTTGCCATTGAGTAAGCACGAACTGTTGGCTCTTTCACCTCAGAAACAAAACGGAACAAATTAAATTTATCCCAGTCCTCACGGTATTCTTTCGGCACATCATAATCCTCGTAACGAGCAATATGTGGCTGCGCTTCAATCTGGATATAACCACCTGCACGGAAAGGCACAACTTCCCCATCAGGGATCTTCAATTTTAGCTCTTTAATGAAAGTTGCTTTGTTATCGTTGGAGATAACTTCACATTCCCATTTCTTAACACCGAATATCTCTTCCGGTAACTTAATTTTCAGGTCCTGTTTTACATTGACCTGACAAGCCAGACGACAACCCTCTTTCGCTTCACGTTTACTAATGTGAGAAAGTTCTGTTGGCAGAATGTCGCCACCGCCATCTTTAATCTTTACGCGACACTGACCACAAGAGCCACCACCACCACAAGCAGAAGAGACAAAAATCCCCTGGCTTGACAACATATTTAGCAATTTATCACCGGCAGGAGCGGTAAAGCTCTTTTCCGGATCACCATTAACTTCAACCCTAATATTCCCAGTGTTAACTAACTTTGATTTTGCAAACAAAATCAGCGCCGTCAGTACCAACACAATTAGGGTAAACATCACTACGCCTAAAATTATTATATCCATGAACGCTTCTCGCCCTTATAACTGCACACCAGAGAAGGACATAAAACCCAATGCCATCAAACCCGTAGTGACAAAGGTGATCCCCAATCCTTTCAGCCCTGCCGGAACATCAGCATATTTCATTTTTTCACGGATAGAAGCTAGCAGAACAATCGCCAACATCCAGCCTATACCTGAGCCAAAACCATATACAACGGATTCCGAAAAACTATAATCACGCTGTGCCATGAAAGAGACACCACCAAAAATTGCACAGTTAACGGTAATCAGTGGTAAAAAAATGCCGAGCGCGTTATAGAGTGAAGGGAAATAACGATCAAGGATCATTTCAAGAATCTGCACTAATGCAGCAATCACGCCAATAAATGTAATAAAGTTCAGGAAGCTGAGATCAACCCCTTCAACCAATGCACCGTCACGCAATACCAAGTTATACACCAGGTTATTAGCAGGAACAGAGATCCCTAAAACCACCGTGACGGCAATACCCAGACCAAACGCCGTTGTGACGTTTTTCGATACGGCCAAAAAAGTGCACATACCGAGGAAGAAAGCCAACGCCATATTCTCAATAAAGACGGCGCGGACAAACAGGCTTATAAAATGTTCCATGTTGTCAGTTACTCCTTCTCAACCTGCGCCGGTTTTAACGTCCTCAGACCCCAAATCAGCATACCAATAATGAAAAACGCGCTAGGGGCTAACAGGAACAGACCATTAGGCTGATACCAGCCGCCATTCTGTACCGATTCCATCACGGTAATTCCGAACAGCTTGCCGGAACCAAACAACTCACGCAGAAAACCAACCATTACCAGAATAACACCGTAACCCAGACCATTACCGATACCATCCATAAAGCTCTCGATGGGTGGAGATTTCATCGCATAGGCTTCCGCACGTCCCATCACGATACAGTTAGTAATGATAAGGCCAACAAATACAGACAACTGCTTGGAAATTTCATAAGCATAAGCCTGCAAAATCTGATCTACCACGATAACCAATGATGCAATAATCGCCATCTGGACAATGATTCGCACACTGCCGGGGATGTAATGACGGATCAACGAGATAAAAAAGCTGGAAAAGGCAGTAACCAATGTTACCGCTATTGTCATTACCAACGCCGTTTCCAGCTTGGTTGTTACCGCCAGCGCTGAGCAAATCCCCAGAACCTGCAATGCAATTGGGTTATTATCCAAGAGTGGCCCAAGCAGGACTCGTTTTATTTCTTTACTATCAGCCATCTTTCAACGCTCCTTCGCGTACTTTTTTCAGGAACGGACCAAAACCGTTATCCCCTAACCAGAAATTAAACATATTCTGGACACCGGCAGAGGTCAGAGTCGCACCAGACAAGCCATCAACACCATAAGAGTCATCGGCAGCAGCCCCGCCACGAACAATTTTGATCGCCGGATTGCCTTCATCGTTATACAGTTTTTTACCTATCCACTTTTTACGCCATTGTGGGTTATCCACTTCTCCCCCCAACCCCGGTGTTTCGCCGTGCGAATAATAAGTGATACCACGAGCCGTTTTGCCGTCCACATCAACGGAGATAAAAGCATACATGACAGACCACAGGCCAGAACCATAAATAGGCAGAACGATTTCGCGAGTTTTACCCTGTTCATTTTTCACCAGATAGACCTCGGCCATATTGGCGCGACGGCGAATTTTCGCCAGATCCTTTTCAGGCGGTAATGCAATACTGGTATCATCACTGCGCAACGCATCGTTCAGGTTAAACTTGCCCTGACTGCTTTCAAGCGTTGCCGTCTCCAGATTCAATAACTCGGTTTTAATCCGACTTTTGAACGTTTCTTTAACTTCATCGGCACTCATCTGAGGCTTGAATAACCCCGCAACATCGAGGATATTACGCTGTTTATCCAGCAATTTCTGTTCCTGTTGCTGAGATTTCAGCCCTACCGCAGAACCTGCTACCACAATTGAGCAAACGAGACATAGCACAAAAACAACGATAAATGTTCTGCCGACGCTGTCATTATTTTTGGGTTTATCATTAGCCACGGGCTTTTCTCCGCTTAATATTGGCTTGCACTACCAGATAATCAAACAATGGCGCAAACAGGTTTGCGAACAGAATCGCCAGCATCATACCTTCTGGATATGCCGGGTTAACAACCCTGATCAGAACACACATCACACCAATCAGAATGCCGTACCACCATTTACCTTTATCGGTAAATGAAGCCGATACTGGATCTGTTGCCATAAAGATCATACCAAAAGCAAAACCCCCCAGAACCATATGCCAATACCACGGCATAGCAAACAACGGATTAGTATCTGAACCGATAGCATTAAATAGGTAGGAAGTTGCAACCATACCCAACATCACCCCGGCGACAATCCGCCATGAAGCAATACGGGTAAACAGGATAATTGCACCACCGATGAAAATCATTAGAGTAGACACTTCACCGATAGAGCCAGGAATATTACCAATGAAAGCATCCATCCAGGTAACAGGCTGACCGGTAACGGTATTCACTAATCCCTGACTACCACCAGCCGCCCATTGAGATAACGGGGTCGCCCCAGAGAAACCATCAGCCGCAGTCCATACCAAATCACCTGAAATCTGTGCAGGATAAGCAAAGAATAGAAAAGCACGGCCAGCCAGTGCCGGATTCAGGAAATTACGGCCTGTCCCACCAAAAACCTCTTTCGCAATGACAACACCAAATGTAATACCTAGCGCAGCCTGCCACAAAGGAATAGTAGGTGGAACAATCAACGCAAACAAAATAGAAGTAACAAAAAAACCTTCATTAATTTCATGTTTACGGATAATGGCAAACAGTACTTCCCAGAAGCCGCCAACCACAAATACAACGATATAAATAGGTAAAAAGTAAGTTGCGCCAAGCAACATTTCGCTACACCAGCTAGCGCCTGGCGTCAGTGATGCACCGAAAAACTGAGCAACACGATAGTGCCAATCAGATGCCAGAATTTGCTGTAATTCTGCGCCACTATATAAATGATACAACGCAGGGATCGCCTGCTGACCAACGTTATACATTCCCCAGAACATTGCCGGGAATACGGCCAGCCATACCATGATCATCATACGCTTTAGATCGATGGCATCACGGATATGAGCACGGCCAGAAGTTACGGTACCTGGTGTATAGAAAACCGTTGTTACCGCTTCATACAACGGATAGTATTTTTCTAATTTGCCCCCGGGCTCAAAGTGGTGCTCAATTTTTTCAAAATAGTTTTTCAGGCCCATGAAATCATCCTTCCTGCTCAATCTTAGTCAGCACTTCACGCAGTACCGGACCATATTCATACTTGCCAGGACAGACATAGGTACAAAGCGCTAAGTCTTCCTCATCTAACTCCAGACAACCCAGTGCCTGAGCACTATCGGTATCACCCGCCAGCAGATCCCGCAGTAAATGTGTTGCCATGATATCCAAAGGCATAACACGCTCATAGTTACCGATTGGTACCATAGAACGTTCACCGCCATTCATTGTCGTTGAAAAAGCAAAGCGCTTATTTTTCAGGAAATGACCAATGGTGGTGCGGGTGATGGAAAATTTATCGATACCCGGCATTATCCAACCAAATAGCTCTTTTTCGCGACCTTCACGCAAAACGGAAACCAAAGTGTGGAAACGACCAAGATAGTGATGAACCTCATCTGACTGTGTACCGCACAATACGGAACCTGAAATAATACGGTTTTCACCCTCTTTAAGCTGCTCCTGAGTTAACTCAAGCAGATCAGCTCCTAAGCAAGTACGTATAAGACGTGGTTTTTCAACCTGTGGACCGGCCAGTGCAATGACACGATCAGTATAAAGTGTGCCGGTAGTGAATAATTTACCGATAGCAATCACATCCTGGTATCCCAGGTGCCATACCGTTTTAGTCGCACTGACGGGTTCAATAAAGTGAATGTGAGTTCCAGCTAATCCCGCAGGGTGCGGACCTGAGAACTGATTATAAGTGATTTGTGCATTATTACCGACACTCGGCAAGCTTCCTGCACTATGGCAAACATGGACTTTACCTTCGGTCAGTCTAGTCAGCACATTCAGACCATCAACAAAAGCCTCTTCATCGGTAGCAATAATAACCTGTGGATTTGCAGCCAGAGGCTGAGTATCCATCGCGGTTACAAAAATTGCTTTTGGCGAGGAGCCGGGAGCAGGATTTCGACTGTAAGGACGGGTACGCAGTGCAGTCCATAACCCAGAATCAATCAGATTCTTTTCCACTTGTTCTCGGGATAACTGAGAAAGTTGGGAACGATCATAACGGTCAAAATTAACCTGTTCGTCTCCCGTTATCTCAATCACAATTGACTGCAAAATACGTTGTTCACCACGATTAATCGCCACAACCTGCCCACAGGCTGGGCTGGTGAAAACCACACCTGGATTCTTTTTATCTTCAAAAAGAATCTGGCCCTTCTTAACATGCTCACCTTCCTTCACCAACATAGAAGGACGCATTCCAACATACTCTTCACCCAACAGTGCTACATGGCGAATCGTCGGACCGTCTTCTATTACTTGAGCAGGCGCTCCTGCAATCGGGAGGTCGAGTCCTTTTTTAATTTTAATCATAAGATTTGCACAAGTTTATCAATTAAATCATATGCTACAGATTACCTGGTGGTAATATAGCCACTCTATAAAAAACCCCTTAAGTCACGAATCGTGCCCAGGTTATAGTTCTCCGATAATTGTTACTATTTTTTGTTAATCTCCAGGCGGCAATTTTAACATCTCCCTTCTTAGACTGTCTGACTAATCAAGTGATTTAGTTCAAGCAAACAGGAATAATTTTGGCACTGAATGATTAACCGATCGCAAAAAACGAATGATTATATCACCTTTACCGACAACTGATTGTATTTTAACCTAACAATCACTTTGTAGTGATAAAGTTACCGTCATCATTTTCTATTCACAAAGTCGATGACTCATGGCAATCTTAAGCTAAATTTTTAGTTAGTCCGCTACATCACTATTACGGTAGTCACATGAAAAAAACTGCGGCTTTTCCTGCAATAATATTGTTGTTATTTAGTTCATTCACTCCTGTCTATGCTCAGGATACTTTAGTGCAATTGAAGCAAAATTTCCCTGTGCAGCCTGGCTCTCCTGTCTTTATCCAAATATTCAAAGAAGAGCGGATATTGGAGCTTTATACTAAAAATAGTCATGGAAGCTACCAACTGTCTAAAAGCTACCCCATCTGTAATTACTCTGGCGGCCTTGGTCCCAAAACCACAGAAGGCGACCTGAAAAGCCCGGAAGGTTTCTATCGTGTAAAACCCCATCAACTCAATCCAAATAGTCGATATTACCGATCTATTAATCTCGGTTTTCCAAATGAATACGATAAATTCAGAGGCTATTCCGGCAACTATTTAATGATCCACGGAGAGTGTAAATCTGTCGGTTGTTACGCTATGACTAATGGTTACATAGATGAAATCTACGATTATGTAGAAAGTGCATTATTGCGCGGGCAGTATGAAATTAATATCAGTATTTATCCATTCAGAATGACACCGCAGAATATGTTACGCCACCGTTCATCCTCCTATTACATGTTTTGGCTACAATTACAGCCAGCCTATGAGTATTTTGTAAAAAATCACCGGCCAGCAACGATTAGCGTCATTAACGGCCAATATGTGGTTAATGCTACACCTGAAAAATCGCCACTTTTGCAGCATCAATCACAATATGCGTTCACCAAGATGAAATAGTGCATAGCGACCCGGCTCAATACGATTCCAAGCTTCATTACCCGTTAAAGGTTGAGTAACAATAACAGAAACAACATCATCCGGCTGTGTATGTTGTTGAAAATCAATTTCAATATCCTGATCCAGAAGTTTTGCTTTTCCAAACGGTGCCCGACGGGTAATCCAATAAAGGTTGGTTGAACAATATGCCATCACAAAACGCCCATCCGACAGCAACATATTGAATACGCCTTTTTTGCTGAGTTCATCTGCGAGTGAGGCAATAAAACGAAAAACCTTAGGCCAGTTCGAGGGAGTTCTTGGGTATTTTTGTGAAAGTCGCTGTAAAATCCAGCAAAAAGCATGTTCACTATCCGTTTGTCCAACGGGACGATACTGACCAGTTTCAAGCTGCCGATAGCCCCGAAGTTGCCCATTATGGGCATAAGTCCAGTTGCGTCCCCACATCTCACGAATGAAAGGATGAGTATTTTCCAACGCAACATTACCGCGGTTTGCCTGCCGGATATGAGAAACCACCACTCTAGATTTAATCGGGTACTCTTGTACAAAGCGGGCAACGGGCGAATTGTAACCTGGTTGATGATCTTTAAATGTGCGACAGCCCCGCCCCTCATAAAATGTGATCCCCCAACCATCTTTATGGGGCCCAGTATGACCACCTCGTTGAATCAAGCCACCTAAACTAAAGCAGATATCTGTTGGCACATTTGCACTCATGCCAAGTAACTCACACATTGCCCACCTCTGTAGCCTGTAAAATCAGGCTTTAACCATCTCTTTTTCGATAAGTTGAATCAGGATATGAATAACTTTGATATGAATTTCCTGAATACGATCTGCATAACCAAAATGCGGGACACGAATTTCCACATCAGCGGTTCCTACCATTTTACCGCCATCCTTGCCTGTCAGCGTAATGACTTTCATGCCCTTTAAGCGGGCAGCTTCAACTGCTTTAATAATATTACCGGAATTACCGGAAGTAGAAATACCCAGTAACACATCCCCCTCTTTCCCAACCGCTTCCACATAACGAGAAAAAACAAATTCATACCCGAAATCATTACTGACGCAGGAAAGATGGCTGACATCAGAAATCGCAATCGCTGGATAGCCAGGGCGATTTTCGCGGTAACGGCCTGTCAATTCTTCAGCAAAATGCATCGCATCACAATGCGAACCCCCATTACCGCAGGACAGTACCTTGCCACCCGCTTTAAATGAATCAGCCAGCAATACTGCTGCTTTTTGAATTGCTTCAATATTTGCATCGTCACTTAAAAACTTTGCCAGCGTATCCGCGGCTTCGTTCAATTCACTACGGATCAGGTCTTGATACATAGGCTCCTCACTTCGGTCAGGTAATCTTCAATGTTGTGTCGGATGGCAGTTTACCGGATCAAGAGAATTGAAAGAAGACAACATCACGTTTCTGGAGAATTAATCCGCTCCCGATCACCATGAGTTTGTGAGCTACATTGTAATTAAGATGTAAAGATATTGCTAAAAGCAATTTCCTGGTCTAAAAAGAGAAGAACATCACAACAGGTCCGACCTCTGATGACTTACCTGACCCTGAGATTAACCAGGAGCTTTTATTATGACCACATTGAGTATTGTTCTATTCTTAGTATTGATTGGGATACTTTGCTATCACAAAGTCAATCTCAGTCTTAGCAGCCTACTGCTCCTTGTCTATACCGTCTTGATGGGCGCTATTGATGCATGGAGCTACTGGATGTTGTTACCAATGGCCATTATTCTGTTCCCACTGAATTTTGCGCCAATGCGCCACTCCTTACTTACTGTTCCGGCCTTAAAAGCCTTCCGTAAGGTGATGCCAAGTCTATCTCGCACAGAAAAAGAAGCTCTTGATGCAGGTACTACCTGGTGGGAAGGCGAACTGTTCCGCGGTAAACCCGACTGGAAAAAATTACATGACTATCCAAAGCCTCAGTTAACCGCTGAAGAACAAGCATTTCTGGACGGCCCGGTAGAAGAAGCTTGCCGTATGACTAATGATTTCCAGATAAGCCATGAACTGGCTGATTTACCACCTGAGTTATGGCATTACCTGAAAGAACACCGCTTCTTTGCCATGATCATTAAAAAAGAGTATGGCGGTCTGGAGTTCTCAGCCTATGCTCAAGCACGAGTACTGCAAAAATTAGCAGGTACATCCGGCATTCTAGCAATTACCGTAGGTGTACCTAACTCTCTCGGCCCTGGTGAATTATTACAGCATTATGGCACCGAAGAGCAGAAGAACCACTATCTACCTAGGCTTGCCCGTGGTGAAGAGATCCCATGTTTCGCACTGACCAGCCCGGAAGCTGGCTCTGATGCCGGATCAATCCCAGATACAGGCGTAGTCTGTATGGGAGAATGGCAAGGTGAACAAATTCTCGGTATGCGCCTGACCTGGAACAAACGTTATATCACACTTGCCCCTATCGCTACCGTACTCGGTCTGGCTTTCAAACTGTCTGACCCTGACCATTTATTGGGTGATACAGAAGAATTGGGCATTACCTGTGCATTGATCCCGACCAATGTACCGGGAGTAGAAATTGGTCATCGCCATTTCCCATTAAATATTCCATTCCAGAATGGTCCAACTCGCGGTAAAGATATCTTTGTTCCGATCGACTACATTATTGGTGGGCCAAAAATGGCCGGACAAGGCTGGCGGATGCTGGTTGAGTGTCTGTCTGTTGGCCGCGGTATCACTCTGCCATCAAATGCAACCGGCGGTTTGAAAAGTGTTGCGATGGCGATTGGCGCATACTCTTATATCCGCCGCCAATTCAAAATGCCAATTGGTAAAATGGAAGGGATTGAAGAACCACTAGCACGCATTGCCGGTAACGCCTATTTGATGGATGCCGCTTCAACGCTTGCAACAACCGGTATCATGCTAGGTGAAAAACCCTCTGTGTTATCCGCTATCGTCAAATATCACTGTACTCACCGAGGCCAAAAATCTGTTATTGATGCAATGGATATTGCCGGTGGTAAAGGGATTTGCCTTGGTCCATCCAACTTCCTTGCTCGCGCTTATCAAGGCGCACCTATCGCCATTACCGTTGAAGGCGCCAATATTCTGACCCGAAACATGATTATCTACGGTCAGGGAGCTATCCGCTGCCATCCTTATGTTCTTGATGAAATGGCTGCGGCTGAAAATAACCGTGTTAAAGACTTTGATAAAGCACTGTTTAGCCACCTTGGTCACGTTGCCAGTAACATGTTACGCAGCTTCTGGCTTGGCTTAACCAATGGCCGCACCAGCAGCACACCAGTCAATGATGCAACACGCCGTTACTATCAACAATTAAACCGCCTGAGCGCCAACCTTGCGCTATTATCAGATGTGGCAATGGGGGTATTAGGTGGTAGCCTGAAACGCCGTGAACGTGTCTCCGCCCGGCTTGGGGATGTTCTGAGTCAAACCTATCTGGCTTCCGCGACGTTGAAACGCTATGAAGATGAAGGTCGTCAAAAAGAAGATTTGCCACTAGTTCAGTGGGCAGTTCAAGATAGTTTGTATCAGGCAGAACAAGCAATAGATAATTTACTGAGTAACTTCCCTAATCGTCTGGTCGCCGGCCTGATGCGTGTTATCGTCTTCCCTCTAGGGCGTGTACATTCAGCACCATCTGACCGTCTGGATCACAAACTGGCCCAGATCTTACAACAACCGTCTGCTACCCGTGATCGCATTGGCCGCGGTCAATATCTGACACCAAGCGAGCACAATCCTCACGGATTACTGGAAGAAGCTCTGCACGACATTATTGCCGCAGAACCGATCCATGCCCGCTTGAGTCGCGAAGCAGGTAAACGCCTCGGCTTTACTCGCCTTGATAAACTGGCAGAACGCGCACTCGCGGAACGTAAGATCACGCCAGACGAAGCCGAAATTCTGAAACGTGCTGAAGCAAGCCGCCTGCGTTCTATTAATGTCGATGAGTTTGAACCAGAAGCGCTGGCTGTTCCTGTTCAGGACAAAAAACCAAAAACGAAAGCGGCCTGATACTGACAACTAAAGAATGGATGTCATTACGGGACGATACCTTAGGGTATCGTCCCAAGTTGCCAAGGTAGGATTTCGCTTTGCGCAAAAAAATAGACGCAGTCAAAAATATCCGATATTTCCTTTGAAAGAGTAGATGAAATTTACTCTCTACAGCACCCTACTCACGATACAGACGACAATCCGCTTGTAATGTCACACCAGCACATCCTTCAACATAGCTTTGTCGAGGCTCAGATCGGCAACCAACTGATTCAGTTGCAATAACTGAACAAATGGTTAAACATAATTTTTTATCGTAGTTTATTGATACACTAGATAGTTAAACTCATTCAACAGTGGTGCTTATGGACAAGTTAAGAGCAATCAGCGTCTTCCGGCGTGTTGTAGAACTAGGCAGTTTCAAAGCCGCCGCCCAAGATCTGGGCTTATCCAAGGCAGCTGTCAGTAAAAACATCAATCAGCTTGAAGAGTATCTCAAAAGCCCCCTGATTAACCGAACGACCAGAAACATGCACATAACCGCAAACGGCAGGAATTACTATCATCAGGTGTGCAACATCCTGGATGAGCTTGAGAATGCTGACTTATCGGTTATAGAAACGTCTCACACTCTGACAGGCTCGATAAAAGTCAGTATTCCAATGTCTATGGGGCTAAAGGCATTAAATCCACTGATATGCCAGTTTATGCATACTCACCCTAGTATTTCTGTAGAAGTTGTCATGATTGATAAATATATCGATTTTATTGAGCATGGAATAGATGTTGCGATACGTGGAGGAGGTGAACTGAGCGACTCCAGCCTTCGTTCTAGGAAACTGATAAAAGTCCCCCGAGTCTTATGTGCCTCACCAGCATATATTGAGGCTTCTGAAAAAATACTCATCCCTGAAAATCTCACCTCCCATAACTGTCTTGTCTACAGTTTATCTTCTTCTCCACGACGCTGGATATTTCACAATCAAAATGATGTGAAAGTCGTTGACCTTAAGCCCGGAACCTATGTGGTGAATAACGGGCTTGCACTCAAACAGGCGGCTCTTTCCGGACATGGTGTGATTTTACTGCCTGAATTACTGGTCACTGATGAGCTGCTGTCAGGCAAACTTGCCAGACTACTTCCGGAATGGGAAGCTGACATGCAGGCACTTTATGCCATACAACCCTTTCATAAAGAACACTCTAACAAGACAAGGGCTTTTATCGATTTCCTTATAAATGCACTAGACAAAACCTGCTGAATATCTGAAAAGTGATCGGTGATTTTAAATGGCAAATCTCCGGTTGAAATAAATGCCAGGCCAACCGGTTTTGAAAAGTCATGGTCAAATCAGAGAAGACCCTATAATTGTTTACTATCAGTGCACAATGTTTTCACATAATAGGCGTTTTAATAAACTATCTCTCTCCCTATACTCGGTTCTGCAAATGAACTTATCGGTTACATCAAAATTGAGGAGATGTAGATATGAACAGTTCCGTTACTTCAACATCAGAAAATCTTGTTCTGTCCTATCTTGACGGACGCCAGCCGACCGTTGGCATTGAGAACGTAAACAAGGTCTTATTTTCCATCGGGGTTC
Source organism: Photorhabdus sp. S10-54 (assembly GCF_963878145.1). NCBI lineage: Bacteria > Pseudomonadati > Pseudomonadota > Gammaproteobacteria > Enterobacterales > Morganellaceae > Photorhabdus > Photorhabdus sp. S10-54. The sequence goes on from NZ_CAWNXG010000033.1 coordinate 15,373, forward strand.
GGGTCAGTACAACGCCGATCCCTAAAGAAGCCAGACCTATTCTTGAAGCGTCAAAAACCCGTGCGCTCACGGAAGAAGAGAGCGAGAAGCTGATTTCGCTGTTTCCTTTACACCGAGGAGAACTTCTGGAACAAATCCGACTGGCTGGCCGCCAGCCGGAAGCTCACCGCGGCGGTTTCCTGTCAACGTCGGAAGTCGGTGTTGCACCTTATCCTAAAGTTTACGATATGAAAGCAATTTCGGCTGAAACCAGAAAAACTGTTCTCGAAAAATTCGGTAAACTGCATGTGAACAGCGCTGAAAACGGGATGGGTATTGATGAAGTCATGACAGTTGTGGCTGGCGGACCGTGGACTTGGTTCTTCCGTCTGCCAGATGGCGTGATTACAAAGCTGTCAGTAGGACGTGTGGAAGCTGGCGATCCTGCTTGGCGTCTCAGCTATCCCGGGCTAGGAATGCATGCTGCGTTTCTGGATGCTGAGGATGGATTGATCGTGGCATTTGCCCACGGACCAAAGCATTTCGTTATGCGCTATGACGAACCCAGTGTTGATGGTGCAGAGATGCTGGGCACCAACCCGTGGATTGATTTCAGCGTTGATATCCCGAAATTAGTAAAATAACATCCTAATAACGCTTTATTACATCAACGATAATGAAAAGTCTGGCGGATTAATCCGCCAGAAAAATTATAGGTATTTAAGCGTTAACAGGGCGCGAAAATAGCTTGGAAAAATAACGATATAAATTGATTTTAGCGTTAAATCACATTAATGATATAAAAGGGGAATAGTTTAAATCAAACAGTAAAAAAGAAGTGCTATCGGACGGGTTAAAGCAGTGTAAAGCCTGTTTAAATTGACGAATTTAAGGTATCACGGTTTTGTATAATAAATGCAATATCATAACGCTGAAAGTGACCCAATTCGTATTCTATTAAATCGTTTATTTCGGATTTTGTTATTCAGGTTTTTCATGATTTAATGATTTAATGAAAAAATTCATTCCCTGATTGAAAACATTATTAAAGCCGATGCTTTTTGAAAAATAGATTAGGATATCTTCAAATAATATCCGTTACCTTTATCTCTTAATTTAATAAATTAAAAGATAAAGGCAAGGCTGAGATATTATCAATGAAAGCTGCTTTATATAAACTTATCGTTTTTCACTACCTGACATTATTATTTTTTTGAATTAATCATTGAAAGAAAAATAGTAGAAATAACTATTGAAGAAATTAATAATATTGTAAATCCAGTAATGATTTCTTCAAGACCAACACCTAAGCAAATAGTATAAAAGAGAATAATCATAGTAATAAATACATAAATCCCTGACTGCATACCCAAAGTATAAAGAGAGTTTTTTGAATATAACCCTAGATAAGAGAAAAAAACAGGTTGCATAATTGTATTAGCTAAAAACACCATAATTGTGAATAGAGCATGCCAGAATTTATAATAATCCCAAGTGAACAAAATCCGAGAGAAAATAATTGAATGATATTACCTACCATGATTCTTTTTTTAAAAAGTACGGATTTCATGACTTTCATGATGCCAATTGCACAGGGGAACCATATAATCAGTAGTATGATATACATTTGAACCATATCAATATGTTCAAAATATTTTGTTCGCATTGCTGGCATAATCATTAAAGAGAGGAAAAAACAAACATTGATTATAACCAAACTTGAAAAAGAAAAGAAAACAACTAATTTATTGTCTGTTTTTACAGAATCCTTAATATCATGTTTTTGTTTTTTTGCATTATTATTTTTAAAGCCAGTAAAATAGATAATTGAAGCAATAGAATAAATAAAAGCAGAAAAAAAATCTGCTGATGTACGGGAGTTTAAACCGAAGAAAGAGAAAGTGACTGGGATTATAAATGGCAGGCTTAATAACGCCAGGCTTAAGATAGAAAAATCCTTATTCGTCCTCTTTTCATTTCCTTCGGTTATAAGAATATTTCTTCCCATTATGACAATAAATCCACTTATTACTCCCCATAATATTCTATGTAGAGCATCCAGCCAAACTGAAATAAGTGTTGTTTCTCTTGCAAAGAGAATGCAGTTTATAGTTGCTAAAAATAAGAAGAATCCAAAAATATTTTTTTCAAAAAGAGCAATATTCATTTTTCGAATGAGGAAGGATATTGTCATACACCCCAGAGATAACCCCAATAAATAGGAAAAAACAGGAACATAAGCGTATAGCCGACATTCCGCACCCAATTCAGAAATAAAAAGACTCGTATGGTGGCCCCAATATTTTCAGCAGAGCATTTTGGTACGGTTGCATTCCCGTCACCATCCGGTGTTCTTCAAATTCAAAGGTATTAATACCTTCGAAAGTTAAAAATACCCAACGAGCGGTGGGCAATTGCGTCTGCTGCTGCTTCATATCCGGGTAGAATGCCTTGCTTTGTTTCAGACCCGTGCGAATTTTATGTTCCAGCGCCGCATACACCATTAAGCTACACGTCATCACCATCAATAAGGCTTCGATGCGTTCCGGTTTTTTCAGGTACATGGATGAGGTTAAGAACTCAGGACTTTTTAGGAATCGAAAACCTCGCTCAACTTTCTGCTGGGCTTTGTCATTCGCGAGCAACGCGGCCATATCCAGCGCTTTATCGTCCGTTTCATTGGTCGCCAAAATAAACATCCCCACCTTGAGTCGGGCATACACGACTTTATCCAGTTGACTGTAAGCCCGGCCTGAGAGCCGGTAATGAATCTGAGAGGGTTTATCTTTAGCCGGACGTCCACGCCCTTGATACGTCATGATTTCCTCCACTTGTGGGGCGTCAATACCGATAAACTGGCATTCGGAGCCAAAATCACGCAGGGCGCATAACGCATCTTCCTTGCAGGCAAACCCTTTTTGGCACAATTTTTCAAACGCTTTCAGCTCTTTTTCCGTTGATTTGAGCGTATTTTTCGTAAAAGTCTGCCCTTCACGTTGACGGGCAGCCGCACTACTCACCAGCAACCCGCGTTGAGGGATCCCGCCATAGCAGGATTCAACCCAACATCCAGCATAACCTTCGGTGAAAGGCTGTAGCTGATGGGGATCCACGTTCAAAAGCTGCTGTTTAGCTTCTTTGAGCGTTAACGGCACGCGGGTAATGAAGCGTTGTTTTTGCTTATGCAGTGAAGTTATCGCCTCTTCGCTATAAAGGGCGGCATCGGCGACAAAGTAGCGGCTGTTCTGCGCGGCTTTCAGGCAACGAATATGATGTTTTGTGAATTCTGTGAACGCCCGGGTATCATTGGTATTTCCGCTCATCGCCTGCATGTAAACGGGTATCCCGGCCTGATTTTCACAAATCAGCTCAAGGATAACCTGGTTCAGCTCAGGCCGATGGCCGCGGCTGTACCCCGAACCAGTTCAATACGCTGCGTGTCGTCTTTCAGAGGAGACTTGTACTCGCCATCCACATGGAAACTGGAGATGTCGAGATGCACAGAATGGGGTGTTATGCCCAATTTATCAATGACCTGTTCAGCCAGTATCTGATAGACTTCTGACACGCCGGCCTCATATAAAGCATCCAATGTACGACCCAGCACGTCATCATTCAGATGTCCAGCATCAATACCGGGGCCAATCAAACGTTCAATCGGCTTATGCTGGAAAAAACCGGAAAACATGTGCAGTGTCCGGCTGTGAAACCCCAACCCGTTAAGGATCATCGCAAGAAAAGCCTCGCCATGAGAAACGGTGTGACCCGAATATTTTGGCATGATGGCATCAATGATACGGGGCAATCCGGCTTCATAGCAGAAAGCCGCGATGAGACCAGGGTGATCAAGACGTTTAATGGCAGGTTCTGACTTGAGCATATTCACTTTCCGGCAAATAAAAGTAATAGATCAAAATGGGCGATCGCCGTCAATCTCATGGGAACAATAAATATGTAAAATATGCGTAAGATCACACTATTTTTAAATCAGGAATGAGGTGCGGAATGACGGATATAAGCGTGATGAATATCGTGATGGCTCTCACTATTATACTTATCATCATTTGGTCACCACTCGGACTGATCCGGGTTTAATGGCTTTGCGCTTAGATTTGCACAGTGATGAATCTCAACCTTTGAAATTGAATGAAGGGCATGGTTCAAAAGAGGTAGTGTATGTTACGAAAGGAAAAGTTCGGGTACAGTGGTTGGATGAGAATAACTCACTAAGAGAAGATGTTATGAATGAAGGAGATTCAATATTTATCTTGCCAAATGTATCTCATAGTTTCTCTAATTATGAGAAGGATATTAAATCAGAAATTATTGCCATAAATTATCGATGATAAAGATTGATTTTAGATGTTTCACACAGAAGATGGTTTTTATTTAAATTATATTCCTGTAATTAAAGTTGGTGGTATGCATTGCCACCAACAATAATCTACTTTGGAAGATATATTAATGAAATCATGGGAGAATAGTATTTTTATTTGTTATTAATAATTTATTCTACATGAGGATTTTCAATAATATTTGATATAATGATAGAGATTAAAATTTTATTTATTGTCGTTTTTTATAATTTATTATATAAACGCACATTCTTATGTATTTATAGATATGATGGCTAAAATGGAAAAATAATTTTTATTTTTTTATAAAAACAGGTTGTGAAAATTCACAATTTAGTGGTGCAAATTAAATTTTAGATAGAATTAATTATGACAAGGATAAATAAAATATTTTATCGTTATTAAAATTATAAAGAGTTATGAATATGAATAATATTGGCTTTATTGGATTGGGGCGGTTGGGAAAGGCAATCTGCTCTAAGCTGTTAGAAGAAAATGTTGAATTATATATACACAATAGAAGTTCTAATAAAGCTACTGAACTTATACAGCATGGAGCTATATGGTGTGAAAATATTTCAGAGCTGGCTAGAAATTGCCGTGTGATTTTTATCTGTACAGCAGGAGAAACAGCCATTGAAAAATATCTTATGAATGAAGTAACCGGGCTGATAGCTTTTCTAGAAAAAGGTAGTATTATTATTGATTTAAGTACAATTTCACCTACTAAGGCAATCCAGATTCATAATAAGTTAAGTTGTCATTCATTAAGCTATATTGAATGTCCGGTGTCTGGTGGTAGTGAAGGGGCATTGAATGGTTCATTGTCAGCTATTGTAGCAGGAGATGAGGCAGTTTGGGACATGATCCAACCTTTACTATATTACTTCTGTAAAGAGATTACCTATACGAATAAGTTGGGTGAAGCTCAGCAGCTCAAAATCTTAAACAATATAGCAGAAAGTATAAATTTAGCCGGGGCTTTGGAAGTTATTAAGCTGGGTTTATTGCAGGAAATTGATATTGTGCTTATGCAAAAGGTATTCACAAGTTGTCGAGGATGTTCGGCTTATATGAATGTTGCCCTGAAATATATCATTTCGGGAGAGAAAACTAGTGATGTTAGCTTGGCAATACGTTGTAAAGATTTGCATTTGGCTGAGTCACTTTATCAGAATTTCAATGCGTTTCAGATGATCGATAAAGTGAAATCTTTATTTTTATATACGAAGGAAATCTACGGTGAAGAAAGTGATCAATGTGATTATTTTTCTTTAATTTCAAAAAAACTAAGTGAGATAATTTAATATGGCTTTCTGCGATGACATTATTCTTGAAGATACTACTTTACGAGATGGTGAACAGGCACCTGGTATGGCATTCAATCGTGAGACAAAATTAAAAATTCTGGATGCTTTAATTTATTGTGGTGTTAAATGGATTGAGGCTGGAATTAACGCTATGGGTGGAAGTGAATCTAATACACTCAGGGAAATGCTTGAGCGTGTACAAGGTCAGGATATTCATCTTATTGCTTGGAATAGGGGAATGAAGCAGGATATTTCTGATTCACTGGATCTTGGTTTTACTCATGTTCATATTGGCTTGCCTACCTCCGAGATTCACTTAGTTAACAGTATTAAAAAAAGTAAATCATGGTTGATCAAACAGGCTTGTGATCTTGTTGATTATGCTAAACAGCGAGGAGCGTTTGTATCTATTAGTGCTGAGGATGTAGGACGGTCTGATCTGAATTTTGTTGTTGATTATGCAGGTGAAGTTTATGAGGCTGGGGCTAATAGATTAAGATTATCCGACACAGTCGGTTTACTGACTCCGCAACAATATTATAACGTTGTAAATACAATATCTTCTGCTATACCAATTGATACTCAATGTCATACTCATAATGATTTTGGTTATGCAGTAAGCAATACTATTGAAGGATTACGTGCAGGTGCACGTTATTTCCATACTACAGTTAATGGCATTGGTGAAAGAGCTGGTATGCCTGATATGGCTCAAACAGTGCTTTCACTGAAATTACATTATAATATTGATATAGGGATTAAAACTGAAGCATTGAAAGGTCTCTGTGAGTGTGTATCGAAAGCAACCAAAATACCTCTTTATCCTTGGCAGCCTATTGTTGGTGATAACGTTTTTTCACATGAGTCTGGGATTCATGCTAATGGAACACTAAAAAATAGTGCTTCTTTTGAGCCGTTTTCTCCCGATCTTGTTGCAGGTATTCGAAAAATTATAGTGGGCAAGCACTCAGGTAAAGCATCAATTAAATATGCCCTTGAGAAATTGGATATTAGTTATAAAGAACATGAATTAGCTCCTTTACTTGCGATGGTACGGGAAGTAGCAATAATTAAATCTTCAGGTCTATCCTTTCAGGATGTTGCGGATCTCCATTCTATACTACGTAAAATATGAGCCATGAAAAATCATCTATTTGTTTTCAATCAAGGTGCAATTTCCGCATTATTGAATAGCCACAAGAAGTCTCTGGACAATATACCATTTCTTAATCTTATTCTTAAAGGCGAAATATTTTTCAATGATTTCAATAGCATCAAGGCTTTTGCAAGTTCCATTAGTCTGACAGTGCAAGATATTTTGTCTTTGCTAGATAATTATCCTTATGATCTGGAATCTGGAGTAAAAATTAGTCGCGAAGGAACTCAATTTGAGAGAATAAAAACAAGTGAGGCTGGTGATCTTTATCATTACCGTCATGTAATGAAAACGCTTGCTGACCCTGAGTTAATGGTGCTTAAAACTACCCCACTTTGCAATGATTTGTATAAGATGAAATTGAATACTGGTCATAAGGTCAAAGAAGTTGTTTATGTCCTTCAAGGAGAAGTTGGTGTTTTATGGCTGAATAAGCAGAGAGAACGCCGTAGGGATAGCCTTAAGCAAGGGGATTCCATTTACATTGACTCTTGGGTTCCTCATGCTTTCTACTCAATAGTTAAGGATTCTCATATACTTGCCATTGATTATTTTTAATTTATCGGGCTGGTTTATCCAGCTCGTATGAATTATCTCCAGTATTATGGACATCCTTTATCGTTATAGTTAATCTCAGTTTTGTTTAAGGATAGCTATTTCAAAATTACACAAATTTAAGCTCGGCTTTTTCGGCTGAAAAGTGTAGGCCATTAATCCTGACACGACTTCCAGCAGAAAACCGAGAACACTACGATGTCTTGAGTGTTCTATCTGAGAAATATTTTTCAACTGATCCACAACAGTCTCTATCACAAAATGCTTTCTTAACATCAGTTTATCCCATAGTGATAAAGCGTTGGCTTTCATATTCTTGCGTACATTCGTCACCAATGTCATTCCTTCCGCTGTCAGCTCTTCACACAGTGCTTGTGAAAGATAATTTTTCTCCATATACATACCCACTCAACCCTTTCACTAACTGTTTGACCGGTTGGCAATTATCTGTATTAACCGGGGTCAACTTGATCGCTAAAAGCTCCCCACAATCATTGATAAGCAGGTGAAGTTTAAAGCCATAAAACCAGCCTGTACTGCTTTTTCCTCGACGTGAGAAATGCACACAGGGGGATAAGTGCTCTTTTTTTCAGTGTGAACATTCGGGTATAACTGACTAATTTGGGGAATTCTTTATAGAAATAAAGTGTCACATACTCAAAATAAAAGGATTTAAAATCACTAATGGCTCATGTGGAATAAAATGAGGATCGTCATCACATCACTGAGAGAAAGGGTAAGCGTCGCGGCGATGTTTGAGCAAGCCATTTTCAATTAACTGTTGATGCCAGAGAGGAATAAATTTTTGGCAAAAATCATCGACGCCGCAGTAAAGTTCTTCTAAATTAGACATGTTTGAGGATCTCCACGATTCTGTTTTATTTGACAAAAACTTTGATCGTGCCTCAGGCACTGAATTCCCTTCTTAAGCAAACCTCAGGTTATAATTATAAGGCAGTAGATAATCCGTTATTCCGACATACTTGCCGCTTCCCGTATCAGATGCCAAATCATTGTGCCTGTCTCCGCACCTCGAACATCAAAAACAATAGCGCCCTAAGCAAAGAAATATTGATTCTTAGGCTGTCTGTCTGTTCGCCAGAATCCACTGACCAAAGCCGGATGGTCTCCCCTCAAGGGGATGATATGCAAAAGATACCTCTTCCAACGCTAATAACTCTTCAATCGTTTGGCGACGACGAATTAATTGGGGGCTACCATTAACAAACAGCACCTCAGAGATCAGCGGACGGCTATTGTAATTAGAGGACATTGATGCCCCATAAGCACCAGTGTCATGAAAAACTAAATAGTCGCCAACTTGAACAGGCGGCAACGCTCTTGGCGCAATCCCCCCACCTTCAACCTGTGTAAAGATATCACCGGATTCACATAACGGCCCCGCAACTAATGTTTCCCGCAATGGCAATTGCTCAATCTTACGTCCATCAGCAGGCAAGACTGAGATATGGTGATAACTGCCATACATTACTGGACGCATTAAGTCATTAAACCCCGCATCCACCAGAACATAATTACGGCCCCCCATCTGCTTAACCGCCCTAACTTCCGTCATCAGAATGCCCGATTCCGCTACCAAAAAACGCCCCGGTTCGATTTCTAGCTCAACTTTATGACCTAAATGCTGTTCAATCCTTTTACGGGCATCATCCCACAACCCAAAATAATGAGCGACATTGATTTGCTCATCTCCCTGCCGATAAGGAGTCGACAAACCACCACCAGCTGAAATTGCCTGAATATCTTCACCGCAGAGAATAACCTGTTCAACCATCGCATTACACACACTCGCAAGGTGTTGATAATCAACACCAGAGCCAATATGCATATGTAAACCAAGCAATTTCAATCCATAGTGACGTATTTTTTCAATTGCCTGTGGAAGATCCTGATACCAAATACCATGTTTACTGTTTTCCCCGCCCGTATTCGTCTTCTGGCTATGACCATGGCCGAATCCAGGATTGATCCGCAACCACACCGGGTGCCCTTTTTTATATTGACCAATCTGTTCCAACATATCGATAGAACCCGCATTAACCGGAATATCCAATTCAGTTACTCTTTGCAGCGTCGACACATCGATTAAATCAGCAGTGAAAACGATGTCTGCTATTTCTTGTCCTGGACAAAACCCTGCCCGTAAAGCACGCTCAATTTCTCCTAATGAAACGGCATCAACTTTCACACCATATTCACGCATCAGGCGCAAAATGTGAGTATTAGAACAAGCTTTCTGAGCAAACCTGACTACATCGAACTGACATAACAATTTGATTTTTTGAATAATTGCTTCACTATCGTAAACCCATAGTGGAGTACCATATGCTTCTGGCAGACGGCCCAAACTCTCCGGTATCAGATTAGGACAATTATTGCGGGTAAAAGTGCTCATCAGGGTTTCTCTCACAAAGTCGGCAGATAACCCATTATTGGCAGTAAAAAACAGGAATAAAAATATCCATTTCGTTATAGTCTATTCATCTGTGATATAGAATTATCATTTGAAGGAACAATTTATGTCTTCTTGTTCATGGCGCCATATTGAAATCTTCCATGCGGTAATGACGACAAAAAACCTGACAGAAGCGGCTATTTTATTACAAACATCACAACCAACCGTCAGTCGTGAATTAGCACGATTCGAGCACCTAATAAAATTCAAACTATTTGATCGAGTAAAAGGTCGCCTTCATCCAACAGCACAAGGATTGCGCCTTTTTGAAGAAGTTCAGCGCTCCTATTATGGACTCGAAAGAATAATGAATGCAGCTAACAATATACGTAAATTCCAACATGCTCAGCTTTCCATCGCCTGCCTGCCGGTATTTTCTCAATCACTGTTACCAAAAGTTTGCCACCACTTCACCCGTCAATACCCTGATACTAATTTAACCATCATTCCACAGGAATCACCGCTACTGGAAGAGTGGCTTTCAGCTCAACGCCATGATCTGGGTTTGACAGAACATTTGCAGACACCACCAGGTACACAGAGAGAAACACTGATCACACTGAATGAAATTTGCGTATTGCCCGCCGCTCATCCTCTCAGTCATAAGCCGTTATTAACTCCCGAAGATTTCAGCGAACAAAACTTTATCAGCCTTTCGATAACGGATAGCTACCGGCAGCTCATTGATGGAATATTCGCAGAACACCATATTCGCCGCCGCATGATTATGGAAACTCACAGTGCTGCATCGGTATGTGCAATGGTGCGCGAAGGCATTGGTGTTTCTATTGTCAACCCACTGACTGTACTCGATTATCTGGACAGCCACGGTAAATCTGAAATATGCGCTCGCCCATTTAGTATTAACATTCCTTTTACTGTCAGCCTGATAAAACCCATTCACCGCCCTTCTTCTGCCCCAGTCGATACTTTTATTGAACACCTAAAAACACAAATTGCCCTGTTTCCTCAAAAACTAAAGTCAGCTTTTCAGCATTAGTGCTTGCCAGTACGGAGAAGAAGCAAACCATTGAACCAGAAAATCCAGTAATGCCCTCAGCGTTGCTGGCATATTTTGACGGCTGGCATAAATACCATAAATTCCCATAGCCTGAGGCCGATATTCTGGCAACAACTGAGTCAATTTTCCTGACGCCAAATGCGAAGCAACAGAATAATAGGGTTGCATGGCGATTCCCACACCTTGCAATGTTGCTTCCATTAACACCATCGATTCATTAGCACTCAAAGTACCGCTAACAGGAACAGAATATTTTTCCCCTTGACGTTCAAATAACCAAAGACTTTTGCCAAAGAAATTATAAGTCATACAGTTATGCAAGGCTAAATCAGCAGGCTTTTGCGGGAGAATTTTCCCCATCAAATAGGAAGGAGCAGCACAAACCACAGAATGACATGTCGATAACGGTCTGGCGATCAAATTCGGTTCCAGATTATTCGTGATGCGTAACGCTAAATCTATCCGCTCCTCGACCAAATTTATTGCCTTATTGCTCATTTGCATATCAATAGCTATCTGAGGATAAATCCGCATAAACTCAGGAATCGCCACAGACAATGCGCTCACCGCCAGAGATTGAGAACTGCTTATCCGCAAAAGACCACTCAACTCCTGTGCTGCTACTGGGTGATCAACAGGTATCTCTTGCGCCAATTGCAATAATTTACGACTACGCTGATAAGCGATCTCTCCTGCCGATGTCAGGCTGATCTTTCTCGTTGTACGATGTAACAGACGTACTCCCGCCCATTTTTCCATTTCAGCCAGATATCGGGATACCATTGCTCGCGACATATCTAACCGTTCTGATGCAGCAATCATGCTGCCTTGTTCTACAATTATAGTGAACACTTGCGCAGCAGTAACTCTATCCATCAATTAGCTCGATTTATGCAACAAATAATTGCCAATTATGCGGTTTTTTCATCGAAAAACGCAACTTATTATGAACCTCGTTACACACAACATCAGGAATTCAATTATGACTCGCAAAACAACACTAAATATTGCGCTGGCAGGTATCCTTTCCTTAGGTACCATTTCTCTGGCACAAGCCGTTAACCTAAAACTGGATGTTTTCAATCCAGGTGAAAGAAGCGTATTTCCCGTCTCTTCTGAACTCATCATCGGTGATAGAGAAGTTGTACTGATCGATGCTCAGTTCCAAAAAAATGACGCTGAAGCACTGGCCAGAAGAATTAAGTATACCGGCAAAAAACTGACAACCATCTATATCAGTCAGTCTGATCCTGATTTCTATTTTGGCCTTGATGTACTGACCAAAGCGTTCCCTAACGCAAAAGTCATTGCATCACCAGAAACCATTAAAGAAATCAAAAAGACCAAAGATGGCAAACTGGCCTATTGGGGAGGTGTTCTGAAAGAACAGGCACCCAAAAAAGTCATCGTGCCGCAACCGTTGGAAGGTAACACTTTTACAGTTGACGGTGAGAAGTTAATCGTCGAAGGTCTTGATGGCCCTGCGGCTGACCGTACTTTTATTTGGATACCAAAGTTAAAAGCGGTAGTAGGCGGTGTCACTGTTTCAAGCAACATCCATGTCTGGATGGCAGATACACAGACTAAAGAGTCTCGTAAAAACTGGATGCAGACATTAGATCGCATAAAAGAGCTAAAACCGACAATTGTGGTTCCGGGACATTTCATTGGCAACACACCAATGACATTGGAATCAGTCAAGTTTACGCAAAGATATCTGACTACTTTTGAAAAAGAGCTAGCAAAAGCGAAAGACTCAAAAGCGCTAATCGCCGCAATGGAAAAGCATTATCCAAAACTTGGAGACAAATCCAGCCTCGAACTAAGCGCCAAGGTGCTGAAAGGCGAAATGAAGTGGCCCCAATAAGTGAATTAACCCTTTTGCAGGAATAAGTAATATGCCCAGAATGACTCTGCACTATATCTATGATCCACTATGTGGCTGGTGTTATGGCGTTTCTTCTCTAATACAAGCAGCAAAAGAGGTCGCAAATGTAAAAATTGAATTGCATGGCGGCGGAATGCTGATAGGAGATAACAGACGCCAAATAGACAGCACATGGCGTGATTATGTCCTTAGTCAGGATAAACGGATCGCAAGCCTTACTGGGCAAACTTTCAGTGAGCAATATGTCGCACTGTTAAACGATAAATCACTGATTATGGATTCATTACCACCAATATCAGCCATCCTTGCAGCAGAAAAGTTGGCTGATAAAGGTATCGAAATGTTACTGGCAGTACAAAAAGCGCATTATGTTCGTGGATTAAAAATCAGCGAAACTGAAACGTTATTGAATTTGGCAAATGAATTGCAACTTGATTCAGAGCTGTTCCAGCAACAGCTGACACTGAATAATGAATCAGAAAGTCTCCAACACATTAGGAAAAGCCGTGAACTATTGGCAATCGTTAGCGGCTCAGGCTTCCCTACGTTTATTTTAGAAAATAACAGAAATGAGCTATCTATTATTTCTCTTGATAAATACTTGGGACAACCTAAACGTTGGCAAGATGCGCTGATTCACCATCAGTTTTAATCCCACAGTTTTAACTACTGGCGCCCATACATTTTCAGCTATCGGGCGCCATTCACGATACCCCATTGATTCCCAATAAGTGCATATAGATCATTATGACCGCAGAAATGGCTATATATGGACCAAAAGCAACAGACTCTGGGTAATTTTCTCGTATTCTCCACATCCAAAAGTACCCAATAAGACCAAACAGTGAGGATAAGAGCATTAATAAAGGAATTGCACCAATCCCCAACCAGGCACTAACCGCTGCCATTAACTTAAAATCACCATATCCTAACCCTTCTTTATGACAAATTACTCTAAATAACCAATAGAGAGACCACAAAATCAAATAACCAGCAATCGCACCTGTTACAGCTTGTTCAATAGGCACAAAAGTTTGATTCAAATTCAATAATAACCCTAACCATAAAAGTGGATAATTTATTACGTCTGGCAATAACTTAATTTTTATATCAATAAAAGACAATATAATTAACACCCAAACAAATATCAAAACAACATACAAATGAAAATTCAATGGAAAATAAATCATAAAAAAAGCTGTTATAAACAGCGTCATTAATTCAACCTGAAAATAACCAAAATCTATTTTTTTACATCCATAAATAATTTTAATAAATACACATATCACTTTACTCAAGGTTATTCCGGACACTATTCCAACAAGAATAGCTAAAACAACAATTTTAATATTAAAATCCACTTAATAAAACACCTCCAACTTAATTATACAATGAATGTTTTCACCAAGCAGTAAAAAATAATCACTATATTTTGGCATAAAAATATAATAATAAACACCACTACTTTAAAACAACAAAATAAATATAAAACAGTCAAATAAGATATAAATATGCGAGCAGACTCGCAACATTTATTCAGAGATAACAATCTGCATCGAGATAGCTTGATAATTGGATTAAGCCTCCCTTATCATACCCTCCATTATTTATTGCTTTATGTATAGCTATACCCCGCAGGAAGGAAAGAAAAACATGCGTATACCCCGCGTATATCACCCGGAATTACTCTCATCGAATACTGAAATTTATCTGAGTGATGAGGCGGCTAACCATGTTGGGCGGGTACTCAGAATGAGTCATGGCCAACAGTTACAACTGTTTGATGGTAGCAATCAGATCTTCAACGCTCAGATTACCGAAGCTAGCAAAAAATCTGTCAAAGTACATATCAGCAATAGCGAACTCGCCGATAATGAATCACCACTTAATCTCCATCTGGGGCAAGTCATATCCCGCGGTGAGAAAATGGAATTCACCATTCAAAAATCTGTAGAATTAGGGGTAAATGTTATTACGCCTTTAATTTCTGAACGCTGTGGTGTAAAGCTGGATGGAGAACGGCTGGCTAAAAAACTTCAGCAGTGGCAGAAAATTGCTATTGCTGCCTGTGAGCAATGCTGTCGTAACCGTGTACCTGAAATTCGCCCAGTGATGCAACTTGAGCACTGGTGTGCAGAAAATGATGGCAGTTTAAAATTAAATCTACATCCACGAGCCAGCCAAAGCATCAATACCCTGCCTTTACCTGTAGAAAAAGTGCGTTTACTGATCGGCCCGGAAGGTGGATTATCGATAGATGAAATTGCTATGACAGCTAATTACCAATTTACTGATATCCTATTAGGACCACGGGTACTGAGAACAGAAACGACAGCGCTCACCGCAATTACTGCATTACAAGTGCGTTTCGGCGATTTGGGTTAAGGAGAAAGAATGATCAAACTCGGCATAGTGATGGACCCCATTTCATCCATCAACATCAAGAAAGACACCAGTTTTGCCATGCTATTAGAAGTACAACGTCGCGGCTGGGAACTCCATTATATGGAGATGAGTGATCTCTATCTGCACCAAGGGGAAGCCCGCGCACGTACCCGCTTATTGCAGGTAGAAAACCATCCACAACAATGGTATCAATTCGATAGAGAACAAGATCTGGCACTGGAAACATTGGATGTCATCCTGATGCGCAAAGATCCACCATTTGATACCGAATACATTTACGCCACTTATATTTTGGAACGCGCGGAAGAGAAAGGCACTCTCATTGTCAATAAACCACAAAGCCTACGCGATTGTAACGAAAAACTCTTCACAGCCTGGTTCCCTGATTTAACACCAGATACATTAGTGACTCGCAATGCCGCTCACTTACGTGAATTCCACCAGAAACATGGTGATGTCATCTTTAAACCACTAGATGGTATGGGCGGTGCATCGATATTCCGCCTGAAAAAAGATGACCCAAACGTTGGTGTTATTATTGAAACCCTAACGGAACATGGCAATCGCTTCTGCATGGCGCAGAATTTCTTACCGGCCATAAAAGAAGGTGATAAACGAGTATTAATTATCAATGGCGAACCCGTTCCTTATTGCCTGGCTCGTATCCCTGCCCAAGGAGAAACCCGTGGTAATCTTGCTGCGGGTGGCCGTGGTGAAGCTCGCCCGCTTTCAGAAAGTGACTGGGCTATCGCCAGAGCTGTTGCTCCAACTTTGCAAGAAAAAGGGTTAATCTTTGTTGGTTTGGACATCATTGGTGACAAACTGACTGAAATTAATGTCACCAGTCCAACCTGTGCACGCGAGATAGAAGCCGCTTTCCCTGATATTTCAATCATTGGCATGTTAATGAATGCAATTGAAGAACGATTAGAGAAATAAAAAATTCTTTTTACGAATTTGCCTGTCAAGGTTTGTCATTTATACTTTTAGCCCACATACTGTTGGGCTAAATAATCCTTACATAGCCAGGTTAATTACTAGAAAAAAAATGAATCTACAGCACCATTTTCTTATCGCCATGCCTTCATTATCTGATCCCTATTTCAAACGCTCAGTTGTTTACATATGTGAACACAATGAAAATGGGGCAATGGG
This sequence comes from Photorhabdus sp. S10-54, assembly GCF_963878145.1. Lineage (NCBI taxonomy): Bacteria > Pseudomonadati > Pseudomonadota > Gammaproteobacteria > Enterobacterales > Morganellaceae > Photorhabdus > Photorhabdus sp. S10-54. The sequence continues at coordinate 31,674 of NZ_CAWNXG010000033.1, forward strand.
ATTGGTGATAAATAAACCTATTGAGCAAATCTCCGTTCGGAAAGTTTTACAAAAGCTGAAAATATCACCAGAAGATCGGGATGAAAGTATCAATCTAAACAAGCCTGTTATGACTGGTGGCCCACTTGCTGAAGATCATGGTTTTATATTGCACACACCAAAACCAGGTTTCAATTCAAGTATCAAAATTTCCGATGACACAATGATCACCACCTCCAAAGATGTCCTTGAAACCTTGGGTACACCACGCCAACCAAAACAGATATTGGTCACGTTGGGGTATGCCAGTTGGGAAAAGGGTCAACTTGAAAAAGAGATAATGGAGAATAGCTGGTTAACAACAAACGCTGATCCACACATTATTTTCAACTCACCCATTGCGGACCGCTGGCGTGAAGCCGCATCTTTACTCGGAATCAATATCTATAATATTGCCCCACAGGCGGGACATGCATAGATGAATAACCGTACAATAATGGCCTTCGATTTTGGCACCCGCAGCATCGGCGCAGCCATTGGACAAGAAATCACGGGCACCGCCAGAGCATTAACCTCATTTAAAGCCACAGATGGTATCCCCAATTGGGGGCAAATCGAAAAATTACTTAAAGAGTGGCAACCAGATCTGGTTATCGTTGGTCTTCCCCTCAATATGGATGGCACTGAGCAATTAGTTACAATGCAAGCACGTAAATTTGCAAACCGGCTGCATGGCCGGTTTGGTGTACAAGTTCAACTCCAAGATGAACGCCTGACAACGGTTGAAGCCCGTGCTCATCTGTTCGACCAAGGTGGTTATAAAGCCTTAAATAAAAGCAAAGTAGATGCTACTTCCGCTGTTATTATTCTGGAAAGCTGGTTTGAACAGCGCTATTAATAGCAATTAACTAACAGTAACAGCGATCAATTAACAGCAACCGTATAACCGTCATTCGCGGTTAATTGATAGCGTTCTTTTTGATCTTCCTCTCCGTTTGCTCTGCCAGTAATCCCTGTAATTTACGCTGCTGCCAGCCTTGCTCATAGGTTTGCATCCCGCTGGCAGCGCCCGTCTGCATAAGCGTCGTTATTTGATGATTTTTTCCTTCTCGTATCAGATGGCTCACTGCCTGATTAACTACCAATACTTCATATACAGCAACTCGTCCCCCACCTTGGGCAGAGACTAATTGTTGTGCTATCACAGCTTTCAGGCTGCCTGCTAGCTGGCTACGTACCCACCCTTTTTCTTCAGCGGAGAAAATATCCACCAGCCGGTCAATTGCCTGTACAGCACCTCTGGTATGCAAAGTCGACAATACCAAATGCCCAGTCTCTGCCGCGGTTAACGCCAAGCGTATTGTCTCCTTATCCCGCAACTCACCCAACAGCAATACATCAGGATCTTGCCGGAGAGCCCCTTTTAACGCTTCCTGATAACTAGGAGAATTCAATCCAATTTGCCGCTGTTGTATCAGACAATTGCGACTATAGTGGATAAATTCCACGGGATCTTCCAATGTAATAATGTGCTGACAACAGTGGCTATTCAGCATATCCACAATGGCTGTTAACGTTGTCGACTTCCCACTGCCTGTAGCACCGGTTACCAGGATCAATCCACTCTCTTCCCGCAAAACCATTTCACGGATAATTTCAGGCGCTTTTAGCTGTTCTAGAGTTGAACACTGAGAGTGAATTAAACGCAAAACGGCTGACAACCCGGAGTGCTGACGAAAGATATTGCCTCTCAATCGTTGGCCATTTTCTGTTTCCAACGCAAAATCCACATGTCCACTCGTTAATAGCTGTTGTCGCTGATTTTCTGATAAAAACTGCCTACTCCACTCTTCCAGCAATAGATTATTTACAGATGGCAGTTGAGTTTGCGGACAAAGCACTCCATTTATACGTAATACAGGAACTTGCCCAATACAAAGATGCAGATCTGAAGCATTATGCTTTACACTAAGGGCCACTAGCTTATCCATATTCATTTTTTAATCTCCTGAGTCACCATGAACAATATTGAACAAAATTTACAAGATGTCAGGACCCACATAGCCATTGCCGCACAGAAATGCGAACGCGTTCCAGAAGAAATTACCTTGCTTGCAGTCAGTAAAACCAAACCTGTGGAAGATATCGAAAAAGCAATCGCTGCCGGGCAACGCCAGTTTGGTGAAAATTATGTGCAGGAAGGTGTAGAAAAAATTGCTTATTTTGCAAATTGTAATGATTTGATATGGCACTTTATCGGTCCGTTACAGGCTAATAAAAGCCGTTTGGTGGCAGAAAATTTTAACTGGTGCCATACCATTGACCGCTTAAAAATAGCACAACGCCTGAACGAACAACGTCCGGAGGGAATGGAACCGCTGAATATTCTTATTCAAATAAATATCAGTGATGAACGGAGCAAATCAGGTATTCAACTTGATGAACTATCAACGCTGGCAGCCGAAGTGAACAAACTGCCGAATGTGAGGCTCCGTGGTTTAATGGCAATCCCGGCACCAGAACCTGACTATGAACGTCAATTGGTGGTTTTCAGGAAAATGGAACAAGCCTTCCTTAACCTGAAAACGAAATATCCTCAAATAGATACTCTCTCAATGGGGATGACTGATGATATGGCTGCCGCTATTAATTGTGGTTCCACATTAGTACGAATTGGAACAGCCATTTTCGGTGCACGTCAATATCACAATTAACCATTTCAACGCTACGAGGTATTTAATGGAAAAACGTAAAATTACCTTTATTGGTGCAGGTAATATGGCTCACGCCATCATAGCCGGATTAGTAAAAGGAGGATATCCTGCTGAGTTGATTAATGTCTGCGCACCAAGTGATACTCACCGTGATGCACTAGCAAAAGAGTATGGTATTAACAGTGATAGTGACAATATTCGCTACACACAAGAAGCCGACGCTGTTGTTTTGGCAGTAAAACCGCAAGTGATGGCAGATGTCTGCCAGCCTCTAAAAGAAAACGTAGATTTCAGTAACAAACTGGTTCTGTCTATCGCCTCAGGTATTTCCGTTGCACGTTTTGGTGCTTTATTACAAGGCAAACTCAGTATTGTTCGTATCATGCCAAACACGCCGGCATTAATTGGTCAAGGGGTGAGCGGATTATTCGCATCGGAGCAAGTCAGCCAGTCTGACCGTGATTTCACTCAAGCATTAATGAACAGTGTGGGTAAAACCTACTGGGTAAAAGATGAAAATGGCATCAATGACGTTATCGCCGTAGCAGGCAGTGCACCCGCTTATTTCTTCCTATTTATGGAATCAATGCAACAGGAAGCAGAACGTTTAGGTTTTGATAGCCAAACAGCCCGTGAAATTGTTTTGCAAACGGCAATAGGTTCTGCGGCACTGGCCGCATCAAATGTAGATCTCCCTTTTGCAACCCTGCGTGAACAGGTAACATCTAAAGGCGGTACTACTGCGGAAGCATTACGTATTTTTTATGAAGGCAAATTGCCGGAAACCATATCCAACGCTATGCAGGCGGCTATTCGCCGGGCACAGGAAATGGAAAAACAATTTTAATTTTATCAAGGCTGCTAAATGCAATTTTTAACCTTTATTCTGTTCACAGTTCTGGATTTATACATCGCTGTTTTATTACTTCGTGTATGGATGCAATGGGCTCGTTGTGATTTTTATAATCCATTTGCCCAATTTATTGTGAAAATGACCCAACCGATCGTTCGGCCATTACGCCGAGTTATACCGTCTATTGGTTCTCTCGATACTGCCTCCATTGTTGTCGCTTACGTTCTGGTATTGTTTAAATTGATCATGCAACTTTGGTTCAGTACCGGTGCGGTTGCTTTCCTCACACTTTTCATCCCTATCGGGTTAATTGAATTGCTGACAGCAGCAGGTAAACTGGTATTCTGGTTGGTACTGGCACGTGCTCTACTCAGCTGGATAAGCCAAGGGCGCAATCCGATTGACTATGTTCTGATGCAACTAACAGAGCCATTGATGGCACCTATCCGCCGCATTATGCCAACAATGGGCGGCCTTGATTTTTCAGCAATGATCGTCATTTTGATCCTCTACGCACTGAATTATCTCCGTGCTGATGTTCTTTCATGGCTAATACAGTAAATAAGAATTAAATTGGATTCAAAATAATGCAAAAAGTTGTTCTGGCAACCGGTAACCCCGGAAAAGTTCGTGAACTGGCACAATTACTGGCTGATTTTGGTCTGGATATTGTTGCTCAAACTGAGTTAGGCGTAAATTCAGCCGAAGAGACCGGGCTGACATTTATTGAAAATGCCATTCTTAAAGCCCGCCACGCCGCACAAGTTACCGGCCTGCCCGCAATTGCTGATGATTCTGGTCTATCCGTAGACATCCTTGGCGGCGCTCCGGGTATCTATTCAGCCCGCTATGCAGGTGAAAATGCCACTGACCAGCAAAATTTGGAAAAATTGCTGGATACGATGAAAGATATTCCTGACGATCAACGTCAAGCTCAGTTTAACTGTGTGCTGGTCTATATACTCCATGCAGAAGATCCAACGCCTCTGGTATTTCATGGTCGCTGGCCGGGAGTTATCGCACGTCAACCTGCCGGTAATGGTGGGTTTGGTTATGATCCCATCTTCTACATACCAAAATTAGGCTGTACTGCCGCTGAATTAACGGGTGAACAAAAAAATGCCGTTTCGCATCGTGGTCAGGCACTAAAGATGATGTTGGATACACTACGTAATGCTTAAACTTCCACCACTGAGTCTTTACATCCATATTCCATGGTGTGTACAAAAGTGTCCTTACTGTGATTTCAACTCTCATGCATTGAAAGGTGATGTTCCGCATCAGGAATATGTTGACCATTTATTAGCAGATCTGAAAACGGATCTGCCAATGGTCAACGGACGGGAAATTACCACTATCTTTATTGGTGGTGGAACCCCCAGCCTGCTTAGCTCACAGGCAATGCAACAATTGCTGGATGGCGTTCGTGCTCTCCTACCGGTATCGCCACAAGCTGAAATTACGATGGAAGCCAATCCGGGTACTGTGGAAGCCGACCGTTTCAGCGGTTACCAGCAAGCGGGTATTAACCGAATATCCATTGGCGTGCAGAGTTTCAGCCCGGATAAACTAGTACGTCTTGGCCGTATTCACGGGCCGGATGAAGCCAAACGGGCAGCACGTTTAGCCGCCAGTCTGGAGCTACGCAGTTTTAATCTAGATTTGATGCATGGTTTGCCGAACCAAAGTCTTGATGAAGCGCTGAATGATTTACGTCAGGCAATTGCATTATCACCACCGCATCTTTCATGGTATCAGTTGACTATTGAGCCTAATACCAGCTTTGGTTCTCGTCCTCCCGTTCTGCCCGACGATGACGCTTTATGGGATATCTTTTCACAAGGTCACCAATTGCTGACAGCGGCAGGTTATCAGCAATATGAAACTTCTGCTTATGCCAAGCCAGGCTATCAATGCCAGCACAATCTCAACTACTGGCGTTTTGGGGATTACCTTGGTATTGGCTGTGGCGCTCATGGAAAAATCACATTTGAAGATGGCCGTATTCTGCGCACAGTGAAAACCAAACATCCCCGTGGATATATGCAAGGACGCTATCTGGATAAACAGAATCAAGTAGAAAATGAAGATCGGCCATTTGAATTTTTTATGAACCGATTCCGTTTATTGGAAATGATGCCCAAACAAGATTTCAGTGATTTCACTGGGTTACCTGAGGCTTCAATCCGTTTTCAAATTGAGCAAGCCTTAGCAGCAGGTTATCTCTCTGAAACAGCAACACACTGGCAAATTACACAGAAAGGTAAACTATTCCTAAATTCATTATTGGAACTATTTCTTTAACACAAAAATCGCCTTCGAAAAATTCAACTCCACAAAGATTATCTTTGCATAAAATTGATACCTCCATTGGTTTCGTTTCTATTCATAATACATTTCCCCCGCTGAACTTCAGAGGGGGCTCCATTAGACGGTAGTGACTGATTGTCCAGTGTCGGGTTCCTTTCTGAGGAATGATTACACCCCCAAATTTAAATAATATCTAAGTTACAAATTATCCACAGCATTAATATTGAAATAATAATCCACAATTTAATTTTCAATGATAAAACTCAATATATAGAAAAATAAATCAACAAATATAATATAAAAACAATAATATAAAAATTTATTAATCCACCTACCCTAAAAATATATTTATCCATGTGGATAATAGTTAATATCGACCATCAATAAGAGTATTAATTAAAATCAAATAAAACCACTCTCTACACAAAATTAATTTTTAACATATGTGAATTACGACACAATAATATCATTTAAATTATCTCAAATACGACTATATTTAATTTGTGCTTGGTTGTATTTCTATTGATAGCACGAGCCATTAAAAAATCATTTTTAATTTCACTTTGATTGGGGTAAAAAATGAATATTGAAAATAAAGAAATGTTATATACCTTGTCCAAAGAAGACCTCGCCACAGAACTAACTCCGTATTATCAAGATTTTTATGATCAACTTTCCGATCATCAAAAAGAAAATATTAGCTTTGACATGGTTGTAAATGATGCTTACAAGAGATTGCATTTTAATAATTCAGCTCCAACTAACACTGATGGAAGATTAAAATTAATAGAGTACGCAGGTGTATCTCCATGCACTCTTGCAATTGGCTCAGTTGTCGCAGGTGCTTTTAAACTTGCATTTAAATTCATGGGCATACATGAATCCGAAAGAGAATCAGCCACACAGATATTATTGAAAAAATTAGGTCATGATGCTATACATGAGTTATTGACTATAGTTCATGACCTTAAGAATTCGGATTCTATTACTGATAAATCACAGAATACCTGGTCATTAATTTCTTCAGTTAAGGATGATATAGGCATTTCTGGAATAACTAATTGCTTAAAGGAGTCAATGCATTGGTACGACTGGGTTATTACCGGAATAACTGCAATAGCACAATTAACTATATGGTTTGCTACAGGTGGAGCTGCATTTATTGCAGAAATAGCACTGGCTGGTCCTGCTATAGCCAGATTGGTACTTGACTCTGTAGACGCAGTTAATACTTGTTCATAAAGCGTTTATCTGTAATCTCATTTAATTATCAAGGAACTTATTATTTATTATAAGTTCCTTTCAATATAAATATCATTCTCCATATTATAAACTCGAATAAATCAGACATTCAAATATAAAATAAATAATAATTTCACCTTGTAAATTCAATATGTAAATCACTATTAATATTTTAAAATAATTGTTTTTTCACAGAAAGCAAATTATCATCTGGAAAAATATTTAGATCAATTTAGGTTATTTAAAAATGACCAATATAAATAATTTCTCAGCTTACTTACATATGATATAAATATATTTATTAATAACGAAATTAGTTTTCATACTTATATCATGACACATTAATATTATATTTTATGAATAAAAAAAGCATTATTCCGAATAGAAAACTTTTCTATATTTTTAGTTATTAACGCTGGAAATACGCATAATAAGCTAATTATTCATATACCCGTTATCTTTCAAGTTGCCTCTTTGTTGGCTGCACTCACTCACCCCGGTCACATAGTTATCTATGCTCCCAGGGATTCGCTCCCTTGCCGTCGCGATCCACCTTGAAATCCATAAGGTATAGCTCAGACCAAACCTGACAGTTACTAGCATAAAAAACCGATAACTGTCAGACCAAACCTAAAACAATCCATTGTGGAACTTCAATCACTGTTCAAATTCAAAATGGCGCATGACCTGATTAAAGGGCATCAGCCACCGCATTAACTTGTGCTGACAGACTCTCCAAACCACCGCCAGACAAATACCACAGATCAGACTTCAGATAAGTAATTTTGCCATTCTTGTACGCTGAAGTGGATTTCACTTTATCATCTTCAAACTTCGCTTTATCTAGCTTACCAGCACCAATTGCTTCACTGCGGTCAATAATTAAAATCACATCTGGATTGGCTTGAGCAATCATATCAGAAGTCACTACAACGAATTTGTTTTTATCTTCACCAGCAGGAATAGATAATTCTGCTTTCTGCGCCTTAACCACGTCATACACTACGCTCTGGCTGTTCAGCACTAATTTACCTGCGTTATGAAGTAATACTAAAACTTTTGCACCAGAAGATTTAGCTTTATCCTGAGCTTTAGCAATGGTTTTTTCCAGCTCAACAATCTGCTCTTTTACTTCACTCTGTTTACTAAACAACTCACCTAATAACGTTATGTTACTTTCAACTGAAACCAGATAATTTTTGCTATCAATTCCCAAATTAATTGTCGGTGCTATTTTTGACAGCTTTTCATAGAAAGGAGTTTGACGCCCGCTAATAACGATTAAATCAGGTTTAAGTTGCGCCAGTTTTTCCAGATTTGGCTCTTTCATACCCCCCGCATTTTCTACCCCTTTAGGTAAGCTATTACGGAGATATTCAGGCGTATTACCAGTAGGTAATGCAACAACCCTATCTGATAAACCTAATTTAACTAGTGAATCATAAATACCGAAATCAAATAAAACAACTTTCTGAGGATTCTTTTTGACCTCAGTTTCACCGGAAAGGTGCTTAACTATAACCTTATCATCAGCCTGAGCTGTAACAGCATTTGGTGTAACTACAGCAGATTTCTGACTAAATGCGGAATAACTTGCAACAGCAAATAACGATACCAGAACGACAGGGATTATCTTTTTCATATATCGCACTCCAAGAAAGGATATTTAGTAAACATTTGCATTCTAGGTAGCGAAAAAAATATGTCAATCTAAATAAGAATCAATTTCAAATTGATTCTTATTTGTAATTATTAGCAATTATTTAATAGAATTCAGTAATTCAATTCTTTGTTGTTCAAGGCCACTGACCTTACCACAAACCTCTTTGCCAAAATGCTGGAAATCTTCTTCCTGAACTCGCCATTCAGCTTTCAAATTATTCTGCAATCCACCCAAGCTACCAAGCAGCGATTGTAATGCCTGATTATTATCACCATTCAGGCTAAATTGTTTATTGCCGATCTCATTTATACTGTCCTGTAACACCCCACCAAGACTTTGCTCGATTAAGCTACGGCTATCTTTTTCAACCTGCTTAATCGCTTGATGGTGGAATGCCATACCATCAGAGCGAGTTTCAATAATTCGATTTATTTGCTGATTAAGCCCTGACTCAAGATCAGACAACCGATTACGCACATTGCTATCCTTACCGATAGTCTCTACTACGACTTTATCCAAGGATTTACGGGCCGTTATCAGGTGCCTTCCGGTTTCTTGTTTAATCCAAGGCAAATCCTGCCGCAAAGCCTGCTGATAACGTTGCGCTTTCTGACGCTGTTCTGTATTTAAACTTAAGTTCTTACCATCACGAATTACTGAACCATCAGGTGAAATCTGGAGATTGCCACTTGCCCCCACAACTTGAACTGATTGAGAAGTAATAATAATGTCATTCTGTGGATTTACCTGGCATTCATAGCCTGCCTGAGTCTGAGCAACAAATAGCAAAGATGCAGCGATGATAATTTTGCGTAACATGTTTTCTCCTAAGAAAATCACCTGAGAGTTAAAAAACGGATCGCCCAACACGATCGGCTAACAATTCTAGAGCAGCACAACCGGCCAAAGAGTTCCCCGATCGATCCAATTCCGGTGACCAAACAGTAACTGTAAACTCTCCCGGCACGACACACACGATCCCACCACCAACACCCGATTTTCCTGGCATACCAATCCTAAATGCAAATTCACCAGAACCATCATACATACCACAGGTCATCATCAGTGCATTAATCTGCCGGGCCTGACGAGGACTAAGGATTTGCTGCTCAGAACCTATCGTACTCCCCTGATTCGCCAAATAAATGAAACATTTAGCAAGCTCAATACAGTTCATTTTCAAAGCGCAATAATGAAAATAAGTTTGCAGTACCGCGAGCACATCGTTATCGAAATTACCGAAGGATTTCATCAGATAGGCAATCGCTGCATTGCGGTAAGAATGTTCCATTTCAGAACGGGCAACTTTGCTGTCGTAACAAATATCAGGACAACCAGCAAGTTTGCGCACCACTTCCAGCATACGCTGTTTAGGTGCACTCAATCGCGACTGCAACATGTCACATACAATTAATGCACCCGCGTTAATAAAAGGGTTACGAGGTTTGCCTTTTTCCAGTTCCAACTGAACTAATGAGTTAAATGGCTGACCAGAAGGTTCCTGCCCGACTCGCTGCCAGATCTCTTGTTCCTGATAACGTGTCATAGCTAAAGTCAGACTTAATATTTTAGAAATAGATTGAATCGAAAAACGCTTCTCAGCATCTCCTGCATGAAATATCTGCCCATCGATGGTACAGATAGCTATTGCCAAGTTATCAGCAGGAACTTCCGCCAGTGCAGGAATATAATTTGCCACTTTCCCTTGACCAATCAGGGGACGAACTTGTCGCAAAATATCCGACAATAACGTATTAGAGAACGTTGTACTCACTGACTTTACTCCAGACAGGGGCGCTAATTAATCACCAGGGCCCCTGTTGTGATTCACGCAAGCTATTTTATAGCGATATACCCGTTATCTTTCAAGTTGCCTCTTTGTTGGCTGCGCTCGCTCACTCCGGTCACATAGTTCGCTATGTTCCCGGGGATTCGCTCCCTAGCCATCGTGATGCATCTTGAAATCCATAGGGTATAGATTAATCAATCCCACCAAACATCAAACAATTCAGAGGTCATAACATCTTCCATACCGCGATCTTTCAGCCATTTTTCAACCAATTGGCGGTGTTCTTCTGTACACATACCAATTTTTTGCAAACAGATTAAGCCTTCCCAATTCAGATAACCGCTGGCATCCAATGCTAAGCCATTGGATTCAATCAACTCATCAATAAATGCATCAACAGTGCTATCGATAACATCTACAGGTGTATTAGATGGGAAATTCCACTTAACAGAAAAACCCAACTCTTTAAATTCATCAATATGCATCTTTTTACGCAAACGACGACTGCGGTTTTTAGCCATTACTTAATCCTCTTAAACATTATGTCCCATACGCCATGCCCCAACCGCTGACCGCGCAATTCAAATTTCGTTATCGGGCGTGAAGATGGACGCGGCACATAATCACCATTTTCAGACAAATTAAGGTAATTATCTACGCCATTCATCACTTCCAACATATGTTCAGCATATGGCTGCCAGTCAGTCGCCATATGGAATACGCCCCCCGCTTTCAACTTGCTTTTTATCAGTTCCACAAATGGTGGCTGTACAATCCTGCGTTTATTATGACGTGCTTTATGCCACGGATCCGGAAAGAAAAGCTGTACCATTTCCAAACTATTATCCGGGATCATGTTTTCCAGCACCTCAATCGCATCATGGCACATCACCCGCAAGTTACCGATATTTTCATCTTCAGCGGAAGCCAGACAAGCACCGACTCCAGGTGCATGAACTTCAATTCCAAGAAAGTTTTTCTCGGGATTCTGGCTTGCCATAGTGACAAGTGATGCTCCCATGCCAAAGCCAATTTCCAGCACAATGGGGGCTTCACGCCCAAAAAGTGCCTTCATATCTAGCTTTTCCGCCTGATATTCAACACCCATTTTTGGCCAGAGATCATCAAGTGCTTGTTGCTGACGATTAGTTAACCGGCCTTGACGACGAACAAAACTCCTAACACGGCGCAACGCCCTGCCATTTTCATCAAATTCCGGCGAAATTACGTTATTTATCATGGTATTTCTGTCAGTTTTAAAGACATTTATTCAGGCACTTATGGCTGCTTTACCGGCAAACCACCTAAAGAGAGCGCATTATCCAAAGATGGGCGATTTTAGCAAGTCCAATAGTGACAAGTACAATTTTAATCCCAGATTGCGCAGTGCTGCAAAAACAAAGTTCCGGTTTACAGTGAAGTAACACTATGTTGCAATCCTGTTCACGAAACACTGATATTCCCTAAAGATAATTATCCCAATGATGGAAGCAAAGCAATTCTCCAAAGTGGTACTGGATTGGTACCATAGTTACGGTCGTAAAACCCTGCCCTGGCAACTGGAAAAGACCTCTTACCACGTCTGGCTTTCAGAAGTGATGTTGCAACAAACCCAGGTTGCGACGGTCATTCCCTATTTTCAGCGCTTTATTTCACGTTTTCCCGATGTGACTTTACTTGCCGCAGCCCCCCTTGATGAAGTCCTTCATTTATGGACCGGTCTTGGTTACTACGCCCGCGCTCGTAATTTACATAAAGCAGCACAACAGATTGTGGAGCGGCACCAAGGGAAATTCCCGACAACTTTTGAAGATGTAGTTGCCCTACCCGGTGTTGGTCGTTCAACAGCAGGCGCAATCCTTTCACTTTCTCAAGGTAAACATTTCCCAATTCTTGATGGCAACGTTAAACGGGTATTGGCCCGCTGTTATGCCGTGGAAGGTTGGCCAGGTAAAAAAGAGGTCGAAAGCAGCCTCTGGCAAATCAGCACCAATGTAACCCCGGTACAAGAGGTGGAATATTTTAATCAGGCTATGATGGACTTAGGCGCAATGGTTTGCACTCGCAGCAAACCGAAATGTGAAATCTGCCCATTAAATCAAGGATGTATCGCTTACGCTAACCATAGCTGGACAAAATATCCCGGTAAAAAACCTAAACAGAGCATTCCTGAGAAAACAGCTTATTTCTTGCTGATGCAGAATAATGATTCTGTCTGGCTAGAACAACGCCCACCAACAGGGATCTGGGGGGGCTTGTTTGCGTTTCCTCAGTTTGAGAGCATGGATTTGCTAAACGGCTGGCTAGAACAATCAGGTATTTCTCACGGTAAACATGAACAACTCACCGCATTCCGCCACACATTTAGCCATTTTCATCTAGATATTGTGCCGATAAAAATAAATATCTTATCCTTTACGACCTGCATGGATGAAAATACAGGACTTTGGTATAACTTACAGCAACCCGCAACTGTTGGGCTGGCAGCACCAGTTGAATATCTATTACAACAACTGAGCTGAATCCCATACCCACTATTTTGAGGATTTATTATGAGCAGAACTGTTTTTTGTACTTTCTTACAACGTGAAGCCGAAGGACTGGATTTTCAGCTTTATCCCGGCGAATTGGGCAAACGCATTTTCAATGAAATTTCCAAAGAAGCGTGGGGACAATGGATGAGCAAACAAACCATGTTGATCAATGAGAAAAAACTCAACACTATGAACCCGGAAGATCGCAAATTACTTGAACAGGAAATGAACAAATTCCTGTTCGAAGGTCATGATATTCAAATTGATGGATATACCCCACCAGAAAAATAATATTTAGCTTTCATCAGAGCCACTGGCTCTGATGTTGTATTCAACACCAGATGGCAATGTAAGATGAAAAAACTGTTAGCGTTGTTTGTTATTGCCCCAATTCTTATTTCCTGTACCAGCAACAAAAATAGTGAATACCGCGAAGAATATATAAAAGATACCAATGGTTTTGATATTTTGATGGGCCAGTTTGCTCATAACATTGAGAACATTTGGGGGTTGCATGAAGTATTAATTGCAGGCCCAAAGGATTACGTTAAATATACCGATCAATACCGGACCCGTAGCCATATCAATTTTGAAGCTGGAACGATCACGATTGAGACAATTTCTCCAATTGACCCTACAACCTATTTACGCAAGGCCATTATCACGACCTTATTAATGGGTGATGATCCAGGTTCCGTTGATCTTTATTCTGATACTAACGATATTCAGATCAGTAAAGAACCTTTCCTTTACGGACAAGTTATGGACAATAATGGCCAACCGATTCGTTGGGAATGGCGAGCAACACACTTTGCAGATTATCTGATTGCCAACAAATTACAAAAACGCCAATCCGGTTTACATGTCATTTGGTCTGTCACTATACAACTGGTACCAAACCATTTGGACAAACGTGCTCATAAATATCTGCCACTGATTCGTCAAGCTTCCATTAAATATGGCATAGATGAATCCCTAATTTTGGCAATTATGCAAATAGAATCCAGCTTCAACCCCTATGCAGTCAGCCGTTCTGATGCACTTGGATTGATGCAAGTTGTACAACATACTGCTGGCCGTGATGTCTTTAAAATGAAAGGTAAATCAGGGCAACCAAGCCGTAGTTATCTATTTGATCCAGGAAATAACATCGATGCCGGCACTGCATATTTATCGATATTACAAAACAGTTATCTGGTTGACATCACTAACGCAACATCTCGCCGCTACGCAGTAATAACGGCTTACAACGGTGGTGCCGGTAGTGTATTAAGAGTATTTTCTAGCGATAAGAAAAAAGCGGCTCAAATTATTAATAACATGGCGCCGGGTGACGTTTATGAAACCCTGACAACCAAACATCCATCGGCAGAATCACGTCGCTACCTGATGAAAGTCAATACTGCCCAGAAAAACTACCATCATTAACACATTAAAATATTAAAAAAATAACGGAGAGCAAATTTTCTACTCTCCATTATTATTTTGCTTATATTTCTAGCCAATCGAATAATTTCAAAGCATAAGTCACTATTTTCAAAGAAATCTATTGACGGGTTCTACCGAATACGGTTTAATGCGCCCCGTTGCCCGGATAGCTCAGTCGGTAGAGCAGAGGATTGAAAATCCTCGTGTCGGTGGTTCGATTCCGCCTCCGGGCACCAATTCAAAACGCGTTGGTTGAGAGATAAGAAGACTCAACGAGCGTTCGATATCGGAACCTAAAAGTGCATCGCGTAGTATTATTCAATCATGCAATATTTCGATGTTAATTAAAGGGGTTCTAGATTCAGGATATCTGAGAAATCAAATGTTCTATTTTCGTTCGAGCGCAATATTTACAAGTTCCATTGTAACTGTCAAGCCATCCAAACCAAAATCAACGAATTAATTAACACGATGTTGTATATCGGTTGTTAAGATTTCCCAATTGATCAGAAGAAGGTGAGTTATGGAAGATTGTATCGGTTCAAAATAATTCCCCATCTTGCAACAGGGAATTATTTATGTAGAAAAAGGCAAATTCAGACAACAGCGAGAATATTCTGTTTTATCCGATTAGCATTTCGCCTCTTTCTGGCTCAACATCAATATACAGCATCAACTCACGCTCCAGCGCACGCCCGGCAATATCCAGATTGATATCAATATATTCCATCGTAGTCGTAATACTGCGATGGCCCAGTAATCCGCGTACCATTTGCAAATTACGATCAGGCGCTTTCATCAGTTCAGTTGCCAAAGTATGCCGGAAACGGTGGGGGCCTACATCAAATCCACACTCTTTTGACAAACGACGAAAGAATGACTTTATCGTCTGTAATTGATCAGTTTCATTTCCTCTGTCTGTTTTGGCAGTAAAATAGTTCACACAGAACAGGGGATCACTGGGTTTTGCCCCAGCGGCTTGCGCACGTTCCAGCAAAATCTCCAGCTGCGGATACAACCATTTCACCACCGGCACCTGGTGTTCATAATGGTTCTTACTCCCCTCAGAGCAAAGAATAATCCGGCGCTCATCCAGGTCAATATCTCCAAGCCGGATATGTAATAACTGATTTTGCCGCATCCCGGTATAACGCAACGTATCCAGTACCGTCAGCCAATACCAAGTCGGATATAATGCACAGCAGGCACGATGGTTATCCCCCATCTGTCGCTCCCGCTCTTCGAATTGCCCCATCGTGAGATACAAGGCTGTCAGTTGTTTTTTGGTCAATGTTTTCTTTTTATTCTTGTTCGCATTAACCACCACACCATTAAATGGGTTTTCCGTTTGGGGCAGTATTTTTTCTTCTATCGCAAAATTGAACACCGCCCTCATATGCGCAATCTTACTGTTCCAGGTCACACCTTTCAGTCCGCGCTGATGCAACACATATCTGCGCCACGCCAGGACCTGCTGTCGGGTTACCTGAGCAGGCCGATTGTCGGCACCTGCAAACACCTGGAATGTATTCACCACCTTGCGATAACTCGACTCAGTAGCCGGTCGCAAGATTTTGGCAAAAAAATATTCATCCAGCAGGTTATCCCAAGTCATACTGTCCATCTCTACTTCATCAATTCATCAATTTAGAAACCCATTGCGGGGCGCAGAAAATAACATATTGTTATTAAAGATGCTTTCTCATGAAATCATGAGAAAAGGGCTATCTTCTGGTACAGAACGGTCACGATAAAGCAAAGTGTTTTTGATTAAGTAGCCATGAACACGTTGATAGGAGCCTGTCCGATCAGCCGAATCATAAAGATGACAACAACAAAAACACTTTCCACGACTTACTCGATGTCGTTCCAACCGCTCGAATGCAGTTTGTACCCGTTTCCATTTTTGGCTAACCTCTTTGCCATCCGCCTGCTTCTTTTCACCGAGAAACAGGAAGAAAATGGCAGGCGCACTCACAAACACAAAACCACTGACCAGATGTATCCGGGCTTTTTGCGTATTAATGGTCATCACATTCTGCATTAAGCCAGCGGACAACCAGTCCCAGAATTGCTCTCCAATACAAGATGTCTCAATAGCATTTTCGTTCTGCAATGTTGTCTGAACCGCGTGTTGTGAAGGCCCCGGCGTGTATGGAGGTACGATTTCCGCTTCACTGGTCATAACCTGTTCTGTCACTGTGCCCGCGACATTCATCCCCATTAGTGACAATAACTGTTGCGTGCTCCCATCCGGCGGCATCCCCTTCTCCGGCGTGACGGTCATGACGGTAGAAGAGATCTCATCAACTGGCCTCACGGCTGATGAAACAATTTCAGTCATCGTGTTATCTTCCTGCCGTCTCTGAGAGGGCAGAACACTTTCCATTGCGGTTAATAAAAGCGTAGCAGAAACATCAGGACTTTTTGAGGCAATAATTTGCGGTGATGCAACCGAGACAGAGAATATTGCCGGCGAACCGGCTTGACTCAGGGCTTCTGTGATTATCTGACCTATCGCGTCATCTTCCTTCATCTCACCGGAGAGAATACAAAACAGCGAAGAGAAGGCATCAGGTATAGACGCCAGCCAGGTCAACGCCTTAGCCGGCAACAACCGCCCGGCGAGTACCCCCCGAAATGACAGGCAACCATCGTCTCCACTGGAGTAGTTTTGAACCGGAAACGATACGGCACCTGCGGCACAGCCAACCCAGGATACCAAGGTTGCCCGTCGTCCAGTTCACCGTCAAACTGGGCTAAAACAGGTAAAAAATGAAATAACGCAGCGTAAAACACCACCGTGTTCCATATCACACTTTGTTCTGCCTGCGTCTCAGGGGCCACACCCGGCGGTAACATCTGTCCTTTTGCAGACGTACCGCAAACGCAGTACATTGCAGAGTCACATCAATCAAGCCGCCCTGATGGGCATAAGGTCCCTGTGGTGGTGCCGGAAGTTGTTGCATCAATGCAACACACTCATGTAACGGGGCCAGCCACAGCGCCTGATAATGTGTTTTGGGTAATGTGCTATTGTCCCACAGAGACTGTAAACACTGTCGCCGCCGGGCAGTATCTAACAGCAGCCTGGACTCAGACGGCAAAAAGTAGCCTGCTTTGACCGTTTCTGGGATGGCGGTGGGTTGTGGAAGTGACTTTTTTCCTGTGGATATTCCCGCCAGCAGGATGTTAATTTTTTTCAACACGATTAATCTCCCCTTTTTTCCCGAAACCCTAGTACATCCTCTGACAGGAACAAGGCAAAACTCTTTTCCCGGGAATAAAAATTAATCGATGAAAACCGCACGCAATAATTCAAACGTTTCCAATTCAACCACGGGTAAACGAAGCGTGTCTCCGGTTCTTCTGTTGAAGTTGAATCAGTCATGATAAGTACAAAAGGCAAGAATTTTATTCAATGATGGCTCATGCAAGAAAGGATTAAGGAAATGAGAAGAACGGGCAATTTCTTTGCGCACAAGCTGAATAATCGGTTCGTTAAGCTGGCTAAAGGCGATGCGGTCGTTATTGAGAAAACGCCAGATAGCTTGGGTCGTCGCGAACGTGGTTTTCTGGGCACTGGCGACATCTTTAATTGCGCAGGCGAGCGGGTCTGAAGGAGTCATAGGTTGTTTAACCAACATCTGGTATCGGCGGTTAAGCCGGGCATCAAGCCCGGCGCGAGTAAAACCCGTGCATGTCAGTGCATAGGTATCTCAGTCAGAACGCTTCAGCGCTGGATGGAATCGCCAGACGGGCAGATACTTGCCGATAGCCGTCCCGAAGCCATTCACCGGCTCCCCGCAAATAAATTATCGGAGACTGAGCGTCAGCAGATTATGGATATTTGCAACTCGCCTGAGTTTGCTGGATTGTCACCAAATGTCATTGTTCCCACACTTGCTGATAAAGGAATTTACATCGCTTCAGAAGCAACCTTTTACAGGATACTTAAAGTGAATAAACGACTGACCAGAAGACGTCGGGAAAACCAGTATAAGCGTCCTGACGCATTAAAAGCCGTATCACCCAATCAGGTCTGGAGCTGGGATATCAGTTATTTGCCTTCATGGATCAAAGGTCAACATTTTTATCTTTACATGATTCTGGACATATTTAGCCGGAAAATTGTTGCTGCTGAAGTCTTCCTCAACGAATCAGGAGAACATGCAGCAAATCTACTCCAACGGGCCGTGTGGAGCGAAAAATGCTCAATCCAGAATATCATATTGCATTCAGATAATGGTGGCCCGATGCGCAGCTACACCATGCTGGCTAAGATGTACAGTCTCGGTATCCTCAGTTCCTATTCTCGCCCTAGGGTCAGTAACGATAACCCGTATTCAGAGTCGCTGTTCCGTACGCTGAAATATTGTCCCTGGTGGCCCGAAAATGGATTCAGTAACATTGATGAAGCAAGGAACTGGGTGACTCGTTTCGTCAGCTGGTGCAATTTTGAGCATAAACATAGCGGGATCAAGTATGTCACCCCAGATGAACGTCACCGGGGCATAGATACCCAAATATTATTGAACAGAAAAGCAGTATACCTAGCCGCACATCAACATCATCCGGAGCGCTGGAGTAAAGAGATCCGTAACTGGGAGCCCATACAGGAAGTTTATCTAAATCCGGAAAAAGAAGCGGCATAAACGTAATTTTACTGCATCAGGCGACAACTGCCTTGAAAAACGCCGCAGTTATTTTCAACGAGGCTTGTCAGCGGTCTGAAATCCCAGCCACTGGGCTGGGATTTTCTTCTCTGTTAACTTGTAACTGATAATAATTTCCTTTGTAAACTAATAACAGAAGGTTGTGCAATAGCTGCTCCGTGCCGAGCTAAAGTGGCAGAGAAAGTCCTAGAGATAGGCGTTAAGGCGGGTATAACCGGAGTGGTAGCGAAGGAAATCGCTGATAAGATTTCTTCAGAAGACTTAGATCATTTGATTATGCTTCAAATGATGGGAAATGATGCAATTACAGAGAGTTACCTAAATACACTTCAGGATAAATACACTCAAGTTGCTAATCCAACTGACCTACCAACACATACCGGTAGTGATCAATCCGGTGATATAAGGAAATACCCTAATCATACAGGAGGAAACCAGCAATTAGAGCCGGGCAGTATACCGAACCATACAGGCAATGAGGAAAATCGGTCTGGTGTTGCGCCAAATCATACCGGCAACACAGAAAGTAAGTCGGATACTAGCGGAAATACCACAATTACTCCGATTCCGGAAGAGCCGAATAAAGACGGCTTAGCTTATCTGGCTCTGAAAGGAAAAGAAACCCAAGAAGCAGCAGGAAAATTAGGCTTTGATCGGAGAATAGCTCCTCCTAAAGCACCATTTAACTCACATGGGCAACCTGTATTTTTTGATGGAAAAACCTATATTACTCCCGATGTTGATAGCCATAATGTTACTAATGGCTGGAAAATATTTGACCGTAGAGGTAAGCGAATGGGGACTTACGATAATGATCTGAACAGAGTTAAGGACTAATTGATGTTTGGTATATTTCCCAGTGATGCACCCATCAGAGAAAACAATGAGCTAATTCTGCCTGCAACAATTATTATTGATACATTTACAGAAGCAGTTCACATACCTTTATCTTATTGGAGCTTTGAGGATTACAAACGAAGTTGGCGAGCTTCTCTTGAGGAGGGTATACACAGTAAAAAACCTGTGGCGCTAGCTGTATCAATGTATGAACCTGATTATACAAATTTTATATTTGTTTGGGTCATATATTCCGCAGGTGAGGAAGTTTTCTTGCAAAATAGCATCCTCTTTTTAGATGAGTGTCCAGTTTTTACTCCAGAGAAGATAAATAACTTCATAGAATCGCGTACTACGCACAATGAAGACGGAATAAAAATATCTGAATGGAATACTGATCTAAATAGCATTATAGATTTTTATAACAGTCTTAAAATTAATACAGAATCCCAGTCTTGAGTTAGAGTTTTTACTTTATTCTCCACTAAATTATAGTTGAGAATAACTTTTTGAGCGCAGATCAGATAGAGGATTTTGCGGCGAAAGCCAAAGGCTGTGAAGCGCGTGGCGATTGCAAACAAATCGTGAAAGAAATGGAAGATCTGAGTCTCATAAAGCTCTGGAAGCCTAGGTCAGACGTCTGGAGATGGAGAAAGCCATTTTAAAGCAGACTACCGTGTTGATGAGCAAGATACCCGGCAAGTTTACGCTTTAATCACACGGCTAAGTCGGCGCTGGCCGGTCACTGACCTTTGTCGTCTCTTGAACGTTTCCCGTAGTGCTTATTATGCCGTGAGCCGGAAAGTGATTGATGATAGCCGGCTGAAAATTAAGATGCGGCTCAGGGAACTACACTCGGCCAGCCGTGGGGCGGCGGGGAGTCGCACGTTAATGCACCCACTAAGGAAAGCCGGTATTCCGGTAGGTCGCTGGAAGGTGTGTCATTTGATGAAAAAGTGCGGTCTGATAAATCGACAACCGGGGGGTATCGTTATCGGATTTGCCCTGAGGAGTCGGTGGATTCGTCGAACCGGGTAAGACGTGAATTTCCCCCCCGGGAAACGAATACCCTTTGGTGTGGGATATCAGCTATATCCGCACAGGGAAAGGCTGGAGCTACCTGGCGGTGGTCATGGATTTGTATTCACGTCGTGTTGTCGGTTGGGCGATGTCATCAACGGCAGACGCAGAGCGGGTTTGTCGGGCATTGCGCCATGCACTGAAGATACGCAGGCCATTTGTTTTCCAGCCGCTTGTACCATAAGGCAAACCCGGTTTTATCCCAGTACAGGATTTTGAGCTTATCTCGCTTTTTGTTGCAAAAGAGAAATAACGCTGCCTGAGTCGGAGACAATTGTATTTCAAACTCAACCCAGACCGCCAGTCTGTCGATAGATTTTCTGAAATCGATAAACTAATACAGACGTACCAGATAATCATGCTGACTAATACCCACTCACAAAATGCACAGGCCTATACACCAAAAGAAACTTCTACCGGGCCTCATGCCTAATGCCGATCAGTTAAGAAAATAAATGATCGGTTGACAGATCCTTAAAAGGTTTCACAATCCGGTGTCAAACTTTGATACCAGATTTTTTATGTCACTTCAATTGTTGCTAGATTCAACCATGTCGTTCAGTGAAGAACTTTCTTCTCTTAATAAACTTAGCCATTTTTTAGATAGCGACCTTCTCAAGCAAGCCTTTGAAAAATCTGGTGGAGCAACTGTGCGTAAGCGACGTTTGCCATTAGATTCAGTCATCTGGTCTGTCATTGGAATGGCTTTTTTTCGTCATGAGTCGGTGTGGGATATCGCCAGTAAACTTGATATTTCATTACCGGGTAAAAAGACGTTGGTCGCACCGAGCGCTATTGTACAAGCCCGTCAACGCCTTGGTGTTGATGCAGTAAAAGAAGTATTTTAATTAATTGCAGTGCGTCATTTTAATACACAGCAATTTGAATCCCAGTGTGGTTTAAACCTTCTTGCTGTTGATGGTGCTGTTTTCAGAACACAGGATAACCCTGAGAATAGAAGCGAGTTCGGTTGTGAAAAAAACAAATATGGAGAAAACGATTATCCCTCGGTAAGAATGTGCTGTTTGATAGAGCTTTCAAGTCATCTATTACTTGAGAGTGCCTTTGATTCACGACATGTGGGTGAAATGACTTTAGCCAGTCGCCTTATTGAACGAACCCCTGATTATTCCTTAACCTTATTTGACAGAGGTTACTATTCCTTAGGCCTGTTAAATCAATGGGCGACAACAGGAATAGAGAGGCTCTGGATGATACCGGCAAAGAAGGATTTAAACTATGAAGAGGTCAGAAAGCTGGGCGATAAGGATTGGCTTGTTACCTTACAAACATCCCCACAATCAAGAAAAAAGTTCACTGATTTACCGGATAAAATAACAGCAAGATTAACAAGTTATACGATAGATAAAAAAGAATATCGTGTATTAAGCTCTTTAGTTTCTCAGCAAAAATATTCTTATGATGAACTAGGGGCTGTTGACGTTTTGAGAGGAATTATTGAACAGCATGATGATTGGGTATAATTGCTTTCGCCAAAAACCAACCATGCCTTACCATCATGCCGAGAACCATGTTATCAAAACCCCTATGGAATACGCTAGCTGTAT
>NZ_CAWNXG010000034.1:0-53854 GCF_963878145.1 Photorhabdus sp. S10-54
ATGAAAATCTTAAAGTTACAGCGAAAGACGACCCCATCCTCTTTCTTGACGCGGTTCACCCGGCTCAAGGTACTAAACTCGGTTATGGCTGGATGCGAAAAGGCGAGAAAAAAACAGTCAAAACAACAGGAAGCCGAACTCGCCTGAATCTATTGGGCGCACTCAACCTGAATGCCATTGGTCGTACGGTGTTCCAGGAATATCAAACCCTCAATGACTACAACATTTGCTGTTTTTTCAATGAAATAAGAAAGTCTTATCCTGACTACCATCAAAAAATTCATCTTATTGTGGATGGGGCGGGTTACAACAAAGCTCATCTTGTGAAGGATTGGGCTTATGTTAACAATATTGAGTGACATTACCTTCCTCCATACAGCCCAAATTTAAACCCTATAGAGCGATTATGGAAGGTCATGAATGAACATGTTCGAAATAACCGTTCTTTCGCTGATAAACATGAATTTCGAGACAAAGTCTTCAAATTTTTCACCACAACGTTACCTGATATAGCGGACATCGCTGATGTCTAGAATTAACGACCATTTTCAGGTGCTAAAAACTTCAAGATGCAGGGTTCAGAATCTGGAAGTTGTCATTAATACGGCACGATAGCCTCCCGGCCAGTTCCGGTAATATTTCCGTAAAAAAGTGATGTATCGCCTGCCTGAACAAGGCCATCGAGGCGAAATAACGATTATTTCTGACTTTTTCATTCATCACTTTCCACAGCCTTTCTATCGGGTTTAGATTCGGGCTGTAGGGCGGTAAGTAATGAAGCTCAATATTTATCACATAAGCCCAGTCTTTCACCAACTCACTCCGGTGATAACCGGCGCCGTCTAGGATAATATGCACCTTCTGGCTGACCGGATAGGTTTCACGGAGGGCAATGAAAAATTCTGCGATGTGATAACTGTCGATACGATCATATTCGCGTACAACTGTTTTGCTGATATCAGCCAGATTCAGGGCATCCATCAGGTTCAGACGGGTACTGGCTTCCCGTTGTTTTCACCGCGGTTTTCTGGCCCTGGCGCACCAGCCATAAGCGAGTTTCGTCCCCTACATGGGATGAATGCCATCAATGAACAGGATGGGCTCATTGTCTCCGGCTTCCTGTTTCAGTTTCCCGTAGGTTTCCATAAAGGCCCGTTGCTGTTCCGCGTTGAACTTGTGTGGCACGCCGGTCGGTTTTTTATCACTGAACCCATTGTGGTGCAGCCATTTATTTATGCCGGGAACGGTGTAACTGATATCCCACTATTCTTCGACAAGGCGGATAACCGCCTGTGTGGTAGGTAGAAGATTCGCGGTCAGATAAGCGATAAATTCCTGAGTCTGTGTTTCGCGGAGGTGGCTCTGAAAGCCGCCATTTTCGGGCTTCAGTTTGCGGTGATTAAGGTAATCGCTGATATGACGATTAACCGTCGTTTCATGCAGGCGCAGGGCCTGAGCGATCATGACAGAACTCCAACCCTCAGAAGCCAGCAGAACTGCTTTAATGCGATCACACTCCCTCTTATCACGGCAGGTGTGATGAAGGTGTTCGAGTTCGGCTTTCTGTTCATCGGTAATGAATATTTTCATGACGGATACCATGAGCCTTATTTTGGAGAAAATCAAGCATGTTCAATAATCACGGGTATATTGTTGGTAACGTGAATAATACCTATACCCGTTATCTTTCAAGTTGCCTCTTTGTTGGCTGCACTCGCTCACCCCGGTCACATAGTTTGCTATGCTCCCGGGGATTCACTCCCTTGCCGTCGCGATGCATCTTGAAATCCATTGGGTATATATTACAACTCCTTCACTATTTCAATCTGGGTTTATTAAGATTTAATTTTCTAGGATGTTGATATGTACTAATAATTAAGTATAGATGATAAGCGACTATTTCACCTGATGTTTGACTCGTTTTGAAAAATAAATTATCAAATCCTACGGCTGTTTTAGAACAGCATATAAATCGAAGTCCTTGATGACAAAGTCTAATGCCTATATTCAGCTTGTTATAATCATGGTACGCAGAACTGGATACGCTTTTCTGTTTTTCAGCATATAAAGTATGATTTCGATATTTTTTCTAACATCAAATATCAATATGTGAATTATATTCTATATGGTTGTTCAAAATATTCATTAGATAGTGGAACTTAGAAATATGTATTATGAATGTAATTTATCACTATTTATAAAATATTTAATTAAGAAAGGGAAGTAAGAATTTACTCCGATTGTTTGCTTAGTGGTTAAGTGTTTTTATACGGTATCTGGAGTAATAGAAAAACTGAAATTTCATTGCTAATGCATTCGTAGAAAAATCCCTTAGTTAAGGAGTTCTTAATTATGATAACACATAAATTAGCTATATTTATACTGTGTTTATCTCCAGCCGTATGCTTTTCACAGCCTGATAAATTATCTCCAGGCTCATATGAGTTAATTATTGGAGCAAGACCTTCGATGCCTTATTCACCGATTCAGAATTATAATCAAGACTTAACACGGCAAGGTACTGGGCGTGAATTTACTGTTCCTGTGTCTCGTCATCACATAATCCCATTCAATCTATTAAGAGGCTTTTATAACCGTGTTGTTGAAAATAACCGGCTACGTAATATAAGTAGCTTTCTCACAGTATACTCAAATAATTTACGGTTTTATGCTAGTCGTGGCGGTGTTGATTGTAATCAATTAGGTAGCGATATTATTAATGCATCAAATTTAGGTTTGGCCCAAGGTAGTGGATGGATAAGAGGTGGTAGTAATAGATTTACTCCAGGTTTTAGTACATTCGAGCAATTTTATGCGTGGTTACCGGGCAACCTTTTCATTGGGCCAAATAATCGCTCCGATGATCCAGGTCCAGGATTTGAGAGTAACGCAGCGGTTGTTATTGGCGAGGCTAACTTTGACTTAGTTTCCAGGTTGTACAGAAATATGATGAATTATATGTCAACAAATGATGAAAGTTTATTAAATGGAATTGCAGCAGATTTATCAAGGCTAGCTCAAATAAGGGGAGTTTATTCATTACGGCCACAAGATTGGGAATATGTGAATGGTCAATATAGATTAAGGAGAGGGGGGAGAGAAGGTTTCATAGGTGTAGACAATAGTTATGATGATTATCTGGAATCAACGTGCAATGATTTACGTCCCACACTCGATAAAATTAAAGGAAGGTATGCGATTGTAATAGATAATTAAATATAAGAATTAGCTAAATTTTGCAACTATAAAAAGTCTAATGTCTAATAGGATAAAAAATGAAACCGATAAATCTACTTGTTATTACTTCTATTATATCATTTTTACTATGTGCAAAATCTTTTGCTGCGGAAGATCTAGAATGTGGTAGATATCCTAGTAACTATTTAAATAGCGGAACCCTTACAGGAAAACTTGTTAAGTTGATAGATAAGAAGGATTGGACAACCACAAATTATATAATACAAACTGATAGCGGTCAGAGATATTGTGTCCGAGTTGAAGATAGAAAAGATATAATACGAAATACAATTATTTCTAGCGCATACTTATTGGGATTAAGAGTAACTATATCACTTACTAAGGAGCATACTATAACGGGGATAGCAGTCCATAATTAGGAATGTTAAATGTAAATTAAGGAAGGGATTTAAAGAGAGCTTCATAGATACAACCTAAGAGTTAACCAAATTTTACAACTATCAAAAAGCTAGTGCTTAATGGGATAAAAATGAAACCAATAAATCTACTTGTTATTGTTTCTGCTATATCACTTTTACTATGTTCAAAATCTTTTGCTTCGGACGATCTAGAATGTGGTAAAGTGTCTGTAGATAGCGGAACCCTTACAGGGAAATTAGTTAAGTTAATAAGTAAAGATGGCTGGATAACAACAAATTATACATTACAAACTGACAACGGAGAAAAATATTGTGTCCGCGATGATACTCTAGATAATCCGATACGAAATAAAATTGTCTCTGATGCATTTTTCTTAGAATCAAGAATAACCGTATCACTCACTAAATATCATGCCATAACTGGGATAGCGATCCATTAGTAGGTTAGGTATTTCTATATTCACCCTTAAGGATATGATTCCCGCTGAAAAAGATTGCGGTTTTTAACCGTAATCTCAGATTATTGACAAAGTGCTGGTTTTTTATCTGGCATTTTGTTTTAACGAAGCTCCGTTCACCAGACGGAGCTTGCCGCCATGTTGAGAACATTGCCTCCTCAAACTTTCCCACTAGAAACGCTCTCGCTTGACGAACTGATTTAAATTATATTTTTTGTCAATAGCGAGGATTTAAAATCCTCGCAAATAATTACATTAAGATATTTTAGACGGTATGATATTAAATTCTTTCAACTCTTCTTTTAAGAACGGATGACAAATTTTTGCTTTTTTTCTCAACTCTGAATTTAGTTTCTCATCATAACTTCTATCAGCAGGGATGAATTGCAGACTATTTTTATAAGCTTCCAATACATCAACTGGGCATACTAATTTTATATCTCCGAATGCGTACAAAGTTACTCCATCAATCAGGAAGAAGCCATTTTTCTCTAGGGCCCTTATGTTCCATTGTTTATTATTAAAAACTTCTAATGGATAATCGTCTTCATTAATGAGATATGAATGTTCGTTATAATCACTAATGCCGGAAATTTTCATGGTTGCATTTACAATGAAAACGGGAATGGAGGTTATTATCCATGACAATGAAAATAAAGAAAAAATAACTGCATATCCTGTTATGTATACATTTTTTACAATTCCTTCGGATTTATCGCGACTTAGATAAACGGAACCAGGTATAAGAGAAAAAATAACAGTGATTAGAGATGTTGCTACAACATATAACATCAGCACATTATCGCTTACTTCTCCTTTATTAGGTATTTTATTTATAATAAGAGATAATGGATATGAGTAGAAGAGGGTCATAAGAAAAATGGAAGCAGGTATAATAATGTGAAATAAACATGAAAGTTTAATTCTTGTGCGTTTATTTTTATATTGCAGTACGTCTGAAATTAGGTTTCTATTAATTAAATAAGAAACTAGCATGCTGGAACTCAAAACAAAGAATACTGAAATTATAATAATAGTTGCTTCCATATATTCAAATTTATCGGCCAGCCATGCTGAGAAAATTAAAATACCAACCGCAAGTAAAGATATAATAAATGCAATTGTAACGAAATTTTCTCTTATTTTTTTATAGTTATGAAAGTGATTACTTTCTTTCTTAATAATAGAGATGAGTAAAATTGATGGTATAAACATCAAAATTGAAATAAGTATTATGCTGAATAAAAAAGTTGATGCAATGACTATGAAAATATCTTTAAATGTTACGGAGCTAATAAATATATCTAACCGGCCTAACCGGTTAAGGTAAAACCAAATAACAAACAACGCAATGAACCCCATGATGACTGTAGGTGTAATAACTCGTTTGACTAAATTTATTACTTCATTACCTATGTCGTTGCTGCCCATCTTGCATATCCTTCCAGTTAAATAAATAGTAAGTTTTATTGTGGTCACTCAGCTACCACATGGTTATAGTTGAGAGAAATAGATGTGTAAAATATGATTAGACTCTCAATTTTCTTACGGCACTAGTAACACCGAAGAAAGTTTATTACTTCCATATCTTTTCCAAGTCTACATCTTCACTATCCGGTTGCTTTGATCTTTCTAAGACGTCAACTTGCAACACTATTGGCAGGTTAAACGATGTACCAGTTGCGACACAGCAACCTTTAGCCAAGTTAGGGATCATGCTCTTTGACATATTGTCAAGTGTGCTTATTGTATTATCAATCAGCAGGAGGTCACGATCGTTGACCAGTCGATGAATAAAGAAATTATGTATCTGTGATACAATTGTTGGTGAAATATCTGCTGGTCGCTGACTGGATTAAGTCAAAAATACTCCGAATTTACGACCTTCCTTAATGATTTCCTCAAACATCTCAGGGCGATAATCTTTCCAGCTTTCACTTTCGCGACTTGATTGCTGAGAAAGGATGTTATGGGCCTCATCAATAATTAGATGAATTGTTCTGTCTGGAGGGTTAGCAACTTTATCTCTATGAGGATGATAGTAATGTTTGGCAATCAGAAGTGGCAGGGTTTTCTTGATTTCCGGATTGCATTTTCTCAGGGAAATTACCGTTACCGGTTTCGTAATTATTTGATTCTCAGTAATAGTAATAACCTTACGTAAAGCGTTTAATGATGATTCAGTTCGTTTCAATAAAGGTTGTATGAACTCATATTGAACATAACCGTATATTAAATCACATATTAACTGAATATTGCACCGAATTTTAAATTCTTCAAAAGCATCAATCTCAGGTCGTGTTATATTATCAATAATTGAACTTAAAACAGATTGGTAGTTGTTACCTTCAGCATTAAAGTAGCGATCATTAGACTCATTAGTAGTGTTTATATAAAAGCAATTATGTTTTGTATGCCATGTCACTTTCTTAAGTAGATGATATAAATTATCAAGCCTAATTAGCTTGGTGACTTCTCTAATTAAGTCAAGTGAATCGGGTTTGGGCTGAGCACAAGTAAATATAAGTTCATAAGTTTTTTTAATGTAATTTAACCTCAGCTTTGCTTAAGAACAGCAATTATTAGAATCACATAAATTCAAGCTCGGCTTTTTGGGTTGGGCGGTATAAGCAATGAATCCCAACACAACCTCTAACAAAAAGCAGAACATATTAAGCCGTACTGGAGAAGAGAACCAACACGTTACATTAGATTCCTGCTTAACACACCACACACATTGGTTTACCTGAAACTGGTTCGGGGTGAATTTCTGCTTCAATGCTGAATACCCGCTGTAATAATTTCGGTGTCATAACCTCTTCGGGTGAGCCTTGGGCGACAACCTGCCCCTGAGAAAGTAGTACCAGGTGGTCACAGTACCGGCTAGCCTGATTGAGGTCATGAAGTACGGTCACGACCGTTTTTCCTTCGTTGTTCAGCTCACGTAGCAGCTTCATCAATTCCACCTGATGGTTGATGTCAAGATACGTAGTAGGTTCGTCGAGTAGCACCAACGGCGTATCTTGGGCCAAAACCATCGCCAGAAAAGCACGCTGGCGCTGCCCGCCTGAAAGGTCGGCAACGCGTTTATCGGCAAGATGGCTAATCTGCGTTTTTTCCATTGCTTGTTGTACAAGATGACGATCATGAGATGCTAAACGCCCCCAGAACGTAAGCCAGGGGCTGCGTCCGTATGCAACCAGTTCATGGACGGCGATCCCTTCTGGTGTGAGAGGGTGTTGCGGTAAAAGCGCCAGATGTCTGGCGAGCTTGCGTGAGGAAAAGTGCGCTAAAGGTTCACTATCTATTGTTATCTTTCCAGATAATGGTGTTAATAGCCGCGAAAAGCATTTCAGTAATGTTGATTTCCCACAGCCGTTAGGGCCGAGCAACGCCGTGATTTTCCCGGTCGGGAGGGTGAGCGACAGGTCATTCAGAATGCGTTTCTCCTCGTAGCCCGCAGATAACTTTTCCGTAGCCAGTTCCATTTAACGTGTCCTCACTAAAAGCCAGAAGAAATAAGGGGCGCCAATGATGGCGGTCAGTACGCCAGCAGGCAATTCCATTGGTGGAGCTATGGTCCTTGCTAGCAAGTCGGCTAGCAGCAGAACCTGTGCCCCCATAAGCATGGATGCGGGTATAAGCCAGCGATGCCGTCCTCCCACAAGTCTGCGAACGAGATGGGGTACCACGAGGCTAATAAAACCAATCGGCCCGCAAACGGCGACGCCTGTTGCGGCAAGCGCTACTGCCAGCATTAATCCCCAGGATTGTACGTGTAGGAGCGAAACGCCCAGTGTGCTGGCGCTGTCATCACCGAGTGCCAGCAAATCTAAATCGCGACAAAAGCGTAGGCTGAGCGGTATCAGTATCATCAATACCGGCAGGGCTATAGCCACAAACTGCCAGTCGCGTCCCCACAGACTGCCCGTCAGCCACAAAAGCGCATTGTTGATATCTTGTGGGCGTGAGAGCATGAGGTAATCGGTGATGCTTGTCCAGGTAGCTGAAAGTGCCACGCCAACCAGTGCAAGGCGCAGTGGCGAAGAGGGACCGGCAATCGCCCGCAGTAGGATTAGCGCGGCCATTCCACCGCAAAAAGCGAGTAACGGAAGCCACTGTACCGACAGAGAAGGGAAAAGGAGCAGCGTGCTTACCGACGCCAGGCTTGCTGCATGATTTACCCCCAGTACATCGGGGGAGGCCAGTGGATTACGAACAATCCCTTGGACCAAAACGCCGGAAAGCGCCAGTGCAGCGCCTACAGTGATGGCTAGTAAAATACGCGGTAGGCGGTACTGCGTTAGCATAAAGTGGTGTTTGTCACTGGGTTGCCAGCCGCTTATTAACGCGTCCCAGGGAAGTGGTTGCGCCCCCATGCGTAGCGCTAGCACCAGCGTAATTGCCAGCAACATGACCAACAGTGAGATAACCTGACGATTCATGTTCGCCTCCTTGCCAGCCAGACAAAGCAGGGTGCGCCAATCAGCGCCAGTATCGCGCCTGCCGGGAGTTCCCCAGGCCAGGCCAGTGCACGGGCCAGTAAATCGGCAAGTAGCATAAATACTGCTCCCAGCAACATGCACATTGGCAGTGTGCGGCGTAGATCATAGCCAACCCAGAAACGCGCCAGATGGGGCATTAGCAGGCCAATAAACACGATCGGCCCCGCCACACTGACGCAAGCCCCCACCAGAATCAGCACCGCTAGACTGATGAAGATACGTAGGCGCGTTAGATTCACGCCAAGTGTATGGGCACTGACATCGCCAGCGTTGAGCAGATTAAGTGATTTCGCCAGCAACAAAACTACAGGTACAGTGACCACCACGAAAGGGAATAGTTGCCAGAATTCAGGCCAGCGGACATGGGAGACCCCTCCCGCCAGCCAATAGAAAATGCCGTAAGCATGATCTTCGGCAAGCAGTAGCGTAATACGTGTTAGTGCCATACATAAGGCCGATAAGGCAATGCCCGCCAGAATTAGCTGGTTGCGATCGTATTTTTGCTGCCAGCTACCACTTGCGGCCATCACTATCATCCAGCTAATTCCACCGCCACAAGCTGCCACCAAAGAAATAGAATATCCGGCCAGCGCTGCCGGACTGAAAGCGCTGACCAGCGCCATTGCCAGTGCTGCGCCACTGTTAATGCCCAATAAGGAGGGGGAGGCCAGCGGATTATGGGTGAGCGTCTGGAGTAGTGCGCCGGCCAATGCCAGAGCTGCGCCGAGCAGAATAGCAACCAGACTGCGTGGTAGCCGCAGATTGATAACCAGCGCCTCAGGCAATGTCGGTGTATGACCTGGCACCAGCGCCTTAAGTGCGCTAATGGCGGGAATGGGAATAGCGGAGTAGCAAAACAGGCTTAGCCAGAACGCACTCAACAGGGCAACCAGCGGCAATCCCCAGCGCCAGACCGCATGGTGATGGCGTCTCATGGTGTTTCATTAACTGGTTGATGATGGAAGATTTTTACCGCATCACTGCCGATGCGTTCAGCGGCAAATATCCCGCGCATACGAGCCCAAGTATTGCTATCTACCGCTGCTATCTGATGCTTGTGCTGTGCTGTCATCATCTGCCACAGCGTATCTTGCTGCCAGCGCTTCACGATGCTTTCCTGGCGATAGTGGGCGACGATAAGCCAGTCAGGATTGAGTGCCAGTAACTGCTCTAAGTTGAGAGAAGCCATTGCTGCATGATTAACTGGCGCCGGAACTTTCAGCCCTAATGCCGTTAAGACGCTGCCGGTATAGGTATCGCTGGAGTGCAGGTTAAATTGCTGTTCGCGCGAGGTGCCAAAAACCACACTGACGCTTTGTGGCAACTGACTGGCATAGCCTTTCATGCGTTCACGGTGTTCTGCCAGCCGTTGTTGCATCTCACTCTCTTTCCCCATCACTTTGCCGATGATCGCGGCAGATTGCAGGTTTTCTTCGTAGGTTTCGTTGCGGGACTTTAGCAGTAGGACGGGAGCGATGCCCTTGAGTGCCCGATAGATCCCCGCGTGGCGTTGACTGTCTGCAATGATGAGATCAGGTTTTAGCGCGCTGATGGCTTCAAGGCTTGGCTGAGCGCGAGTACCCGTTGATTGCCAGGGTTTAATACGCTGGCGAACATCCGTGAGGATGCGCTGCGGATCATTATCATCGGCAATACCTACCGGGCTGATATTGATGGCGGCCAACGCATCAACAAACGATAATTCCAGCACAACTACGCGCTGGGGAACGGTATTGAGGGTAAAACTGCCCTGCTCATCCTGTACCGTGACCGCAATGGCATGGGGCAGGCTGGCGAAGAAGAGCAAAACGATAAACATTACGTGAATCGGTGCAAGCATAACTTAGCTCCAGAAATAGCAAAGCCGGGCAATGGCCCGGCGAACGGATTAATGTAACGTCAGAATTTTACAGAACCTTGCATATAGAACGTACGTGGCTGCCCGGCGTAGAGGCCTTTGTTATTGTCATCATAGGAGCGGGTGTAATACTCGTGGTCGAAAATGTTTTTCACCCCAAAGGCTAGACTCAGATTGGCCATTTGTGGACCGAAGTCATACGCCACGCGCGTATCCCACAGCATAAAGCCCGGAATGCGGCCGGTGCTTCCATTGGCGCTTTCCTGCACGGTATTAGCGTTATCAGCAAACTGACTGGATTGGGATGTGCTGTTGAGGTTGAAGGTCCAGTTACCCGGTTTGTAATCTATGCCAAATGCACCTTTATGTTTCGGTGAGAACGGCACTTGATTCCCGTAGGTGTTGCCTTCTTCACGAATTTCTGCGTTGACATACGTGTAACTGGCGTAAACCGAAACGTTCTTCAGCTTGGGCGTAAGTTCCGAAAGATCGTAACGTGCCTGAGTTTCCAGCCCTGTGTGTCGGGTTTTCCCACGTGCCGTAACAGTATCATTAGTCTGGTTGGAGTCGTACTGATTGTTGAAGTTAATCAGGAACAGCCCCATTTCCGCTGCCAATGCGCCGTCATCGTAGCGAGTTCCGACTTCCCAAGTTCGCGCCTTTTCAGGTTCTACATTGCCGCTTTTCACAGCCTTACCAATTTGGCTGTATTGTACGGTACCGAATGAGCCTTCCGTATTGGCGTAAAGATTCCAGCTATCAGTAATATGATAAAGAACATTGAGTGCGGGCAGCGGCGCATCGTAACTTACTTCTTGGCGGGTGCCTTTCACATTGTTGTTTTGGAAGGATTTGATATGTTCGAATCGTATTCCAGGCGTGATGGTCCAGTTGCCGATATCAATGCGGTCGTCAATATACCAAGCATGAGCCTCGGTGCCGGAACGAGTATTACGGTCATAAGGGCTTGATGTGCTGGGTAATTCGCCGCTGCGGGTGGCGGTGTAGTAACGCATTTCGTGACTGGCTTCATTCACATAACGGTAGCCAATCCCTACTTCATGGGCTGAAGGACCTAAATTGAAGAGCTGGCTATAGCGTGGTTCGATGCTACGCACCCAATATTCTCGCGGGGAAAGGGTAATGCGCTTGCCCTGCTCAAGATAACCGCTGCGCAAGGTATGAGTGTATAAGCCCTGAATATTGAATTTGTGGTGCTGGTCGGGTTGATACTGATAGCTGAGACTTGCGAGTTGACGGCGGCCCCAGAAGCGGTCATATGGGCGAGTGGATTGCCAGCGATTGGCATCGTAATCGGCGCGTGAAAGGCCACCGGGCATATCCGCACTGCCATCGTAATATTGCAGTAGGCTGTTGAAGGTGTGCGCTTCATTGGGTGCATAGCGGTTTTTGAGCATCACATCGTCAATATGCGTGGCGCTGTGCTCGCGCCAGTCGCTGCCGCGTGTGCCGGAGTAGAGAAGCGCTGTGCCGAAACCGTTATCTGCCGTACCGCCAATCATCAGATTATGGGTCTCTTTTGGATTATTTTGTGAGGATGTGGGGCTAAGTTGTCCTTCCACACTGGTCTCAATACCAAAATCTTGCGGGATAGCGCGGGTCACGAAATTCACCACACCACCTACGCTTTGTGGCCCGTAGCGCACAGCGCCGCCGCCGCGTACCACGTCTATTGCGTCCATATTGCCGAGAGATACTGGCGCTAATGATAGCTGTGGCTGTCCATAAGGCGCGAAGGGTACCGGAACGCCGTCCATCAGAACCGTAGAGCGGCTGGCGAGACGTGGGTTCAGGCCACGAATGCCAAAGTTCATTGCCAGGTCGTGGCTGCCGGTACCATTGTTTTCTGGCGCGTTGACGCCGGGAATGCGGTTCAGCGCTTCACGCATTGTGGTTGCGCCTGTTTTAGCAAAATCTTCCCTGCGGATGACATCACGCGCGCCTGCATGTTCAAACACGTCAGCTTCACGCGCACTACCTAGCCAATCGCCTACCACGGTCAGCACGTCTTTCTGCGCAACAGGAGCGGGTTCGAGTGTGAACGTGTTATTGCCTAATGTTTTCACCTGCAAATCAGTACCGACCAGCAAGGTGCTCAGTCCATCGGTGATGGAGTAATTACCGTGTAGACCGCTACTCTGTTTGCCGCGGGTTAAGCTGGCATCTATTGAAAGGGTAATACCGGCGTGGATGGAGTACTGATTAAGCACTTTATCCAGTTCGCCTGCATTAATGTCATAGTGTACGCTAGCTGGCTCTACAGCAGCATACGTTATCCCTGAGGTTAGGCAGGCCACCGGTAACAGGCTCAAACGAATCGCCATTACCAGCGGTGTTGCTTTGTGAAGCGCGCGCAGTGGCTGTGCACGTAAAGGCATCATAACGTCTCCATAATCATTTTATTGCTGTATTCACTTATGAAGTCGAACGAGGAAACAAAAAAGGACAATCGAAAATGATTATTTTTTACGTTAACGATTGTTCTGCGGGCAGAACATTCACCCAAAAACGGGTAATGTATTGAATCTTAACGGGAAGCGTTTTCTCTATGACGGTTAATATGGTATCGGTATTTTTCATCGGGAAAGTACCACTTAACCGTAGCGAGGCGATGGCCGGGTCGCAGCGTAATATACCGCTTCGATAGCGGGCGAGGGTTGCTATCACTTCACTCAATGGTTTATCGCTGAAGCTTAGTATACCCTGCGTCCACGCGTTGTCTTCGGCGGCTGCCGCGGTCAGTTCATCAAAATTGGTGGCGCTGAATCTTAGGCTTTCGCCCTGATGCACAATACATTTGCGGTCGGCACCGGTCAGTATCACCTCTACGGCATGTTGCTGCACGCTAAGTAGTGTGGTGTTGGCTTCCTGACGAACCGTAAATTGGGTACCTAGCGCAGTCAGTTGTGCATGACGGGTTTGTACACGCAACAGCTTTGCTCCGGTATCATGTCCGGTAGTGATGGCAATTTCGCCATACCAGAGATGTACCAGACGTTGTTGAGGAGTAAAATGGACATCTACGGCACTGTCGGCATTGAGTGTAAGCAGTGTGCCATCGCTCAGCCGATGATGCTGAATATCCCCTTTAGCAGTATGGTAATCGGCTCGCAGACCTTCTCCCACTTCCGAGTACCACAGTTGCCAGCTACCGCCAACCCCCAGTAACAATAGTATGCCTTTCATCACCCTGCGTCGTGACAGATAAGTTTCCTGAAGTACGTGGCTTGCCGCATTACCTGGCACTACAAGCATCTGGTTACGAAGATTTTCCACTTGCTGCCATGCCCACTGATGATCCTGATGCTGCTCGTACCAGCGCTGCCATTTTTCAGTTTGCAGCGGGCTGACCTGATCGCTATTCAGTATCGCATGCCAATGCGATGCTGATTTTAATGCCTGACGGCGAGAATGGGTTAACATGGTGTCCATATCAGAGCCCATTTTCCAGACGAAACAGCAGGCAGTGTTCGGTGGCTTTAGCCATATATTTTTTCACGGAACTGACGGACACATTGAGGCGTGAAGCGATATCGCTGTAGGTCAGATTTTCAAGCTGAGACAATAAAAACGCTTGGCGCGTTTTGTTGCTCAGACCATCGATCATCTGGTCGATTTGCTGGAGTGTTTCAAGTTGACACTGACGGATTTCCGGCGAGAGCATAAGCGCCTCGGGCCGTTGCGCCAGTAGCTCCAGATATGCTTTCTCCAGTGCGTTGCGGCGAAACAGATCGATCATCACCCTTTTGGCGATCGTGCAGAGGAAGGATTTTTGGTCGCGAATAGCTTGTAGCGAGTCGCCGGCCATCACACGCAGGAAGGTATCTTGTGCTACGTCGTCGGCATCAAAGGACGATTGCAGTTTGCGCGTGAGCCAGTTTTTCAGCCAGCCATGATGTGCGCCGTAAAGCGATTCAAGTGTTAGCTCAGCGGAAACAACAATGCGGTCAGACATACCCTATAACATCAAAAGTAAATAATCACGGTATCATCTTAATGTGAGAATAGTTATCATTACAATCATTCCGAAGGTTTTTTATTTCATGTTGATGTGATTTAAGTCGGTGTAGTCGGGAGAGCTGTCTCTGTTTCGTTAATAATGTTGGAGAAAGCGGTTAATGAAGACTGAGCTACGGCCGGAAAAAACTTGAAGTCAGTCATAAAAAAGCGGTAGAGAAAGGCGAAAATCGGTACGAGAAAGCGGATTGATGCACCGAGCCAATTAACCTAAAGAGCGCTTTTTACTTACTCCGTAGATCCCGATTTACTCAGGTTAGACCATGTGGTTTATCGTTTTTCGTGCTATCTGAAAGCAAAGGGTTACAGAAACTTTCACTTATTCAAGTAAAAGTAAATATACCTTATCCTGAACGTGATAAAACAGGTATTAAGAAAAGCCGTTTTTATCTATCAGTGTGGTTTTAGAATCTGGGAAAAGAGTCAAGCGTACTATGAGTAAATAGGTAAAAACTTAAATCATCAAAGGTAAAAAGAAGTGATTAAGAATTTTTTAAAGTGGGTGAAAAATTTGATGCTATATTGGCATTGCAGGAGAAAATATTAGAGAAAACGGGTTTTAAATTGATTAACCAAAGTGGTAAAATAACAGTGTTAACCCAATGACAAGAATATGAAGTTATATCAAAACATTTAACCGCATTAACCGCATTAACCGCATTAACCGCATTAACCGCATTAACCGCATTAACCGCATTAACCGCATTAACCGCATTAACCGCATTAACCGCATTAACCGCATTAACCGCATTAACCGCATTAACCGCATTAACCGCATTAACCGCATTAACCGCATTAACCGCATTAACCGTATTAACCGCATTAACCGCATTAACCGCATTAACCGTATTAAGTGTTGATTTTAATACCATTAGAATACTTGCTGCCCTCTCTGGTTTTAAACCTAAAAAAATAAAATACAGGAAAAAGAAAAAACAAGTATTAACTTAATGAAAATGGGAAGGTTTAAATGAGGGGTGGGAGATGGAAAAAAACTATTATATTTGCATAAACTATGAAAACCATTTATTAAACGAATTTCTAATTACAGGCTCTGAGAATTGATTCACATGTTTATCATCTTTATTAACATGGTTAATTGTCTCTTTTTACCTGCATATTAAATTTTTGTGATTACTCGCTCATTTTTTTCGGTGATTAATTAGATAAGAGTTATAAAAACAGATGCTCCATTAGTGCGAAGTTTTTAAAAGGTACAGGGTAATTAAAAACGGCCTATTTGCCACTATGTTTAATGTATTTATCGGCGATGCTACTTTTCTATTATTTTATATTTAACTAACCGACTATGGCTATTTAAAAATGTAAACATAGTGATGATTTATTTAATTGGTTGATTTTTATAAATAAATATTCATTCGTGGTAATGGTTGATTGTATTTAATCTAAATCCATCAACAAAGAGTTAAAAAGAAACCAATGCGTAAAATAATATTGTCGTAACAGTATTATATTAAAGTATTTTTCGCCATTATTTTATAAAAAAAGCCGTAAAAAATGATGCGATAAAAAAGGGATAAAACGGTTAGTTTGGCAGGGTTTAAACTTTGAAAAAGAAGTGATTATCCGAAAAAACACAAAGGGGGATCTTTATATCATCAGATTATTTACTGGTTAATTTATGTGAAAAAATAAAGGATTGTGCTCTATAAAAACAGCTTTAAATTACCGATAAAATAGTGTCAGTTAAAGATAAAAGCGGGTGGGATTTACATTAAGTAAACGTAAGGTACGATATTTTATGATAATTAATTTTAATAAAAATCGGGCGTTAAAAGTGGTAAAAATAGCTATTAAAGTTTTATGCTAATTAAAATCAGTGGTTGAAAACATGACTTTTAATAATAGTTTAAAACCTGCCCATTTTAAAGCTATCAGTGGAAACGGAGAAATAAAAATTGGTTTGGTTATATTTATGTTTTCGGGGGAAAAGGATAAATGAAAATATGAATCCGTTAATCTGTTTTTCAAGATGAAGCGTTTTAATAACGTTTTCAATCGGAGAATAAATTTCTTCATAAACCAGTTAAATAATCGATGATAAAAAATAAGCATAACAAAATCCCCAGATAAATGATTTAATCGAATATAAATTGGGTTACTTGCAGCGTTATTATATTGCATTTGTTATACAACTCTGTGATACCTTAAATACGTCAGTTTAAACTTGCTTTATCCTGCTTTAATCGTTGAAGAGTCTGTACATTATTCTGTGTAATTGCCACCTGATTATAAGTGGCCGTCCACACACGCAATGAGGATGTCTTGAAGTCCTATTGATACCCAGTGCGAGGAAAACCGCTTTGTTGATAACGGTACCATTGATTAGAGCGGGATTTTGGCGCATTTTTCTCATAGCTAGGATGGTCAGTCAGTTCAGCATTCAGGCCGTTTCGATGGTCAGCTTAGTGAGCATGCGGGAAAACTGATTAAGATCGGCTTCAGTTTTGAGGCCTTTAGTCAATTCGGCAGCGAGAGCTTTAAGTTTCTTTTCGTCCATAATTTGCCTGTCTCCGTTGTCGGAAGGAATATATCAAAAACAGGCAATTACACAATTTAAATTACAGTCTTAAAAAAGAGGTCAGATATTTTTAGATAGTATAAAGGGGAGGTAAATTTAGTTTGTGAAACATGTTATAATTCTATTTGTTTTTGTTAAGGAGGAAAATGGAATGAAAGCGATATCAAAAATTAAACGCTCGCATATCATGAGGTCTATACACTCAAAAAGTACAAAGCCAGAAATCATTGTCGGAAAAATCCTAAACAATCTTGAGATTAATCACCTCTCCCAATGTGAAAAAATATATGGCAAACCAGATTTTGTGTGTGTCGAGCATAAGGCCGCCATACTTGTTAATGGCTGTTTTTGGCACCGTCATTCGTGCCACATGTTTAGGCCGCCAAAATCTACAAGTGAATATTGGACCAAAAAGCTCAAAAATAATATAGAAAGGGATATGCGTGTTATATCTAATTTAAACAATCTTGGTTATAGGGTTCTGGTTGTATGGGAGTGTGCATTGTTAGGGAAGAAAAAACTGGACAGCATTATTTTGCAGGATTGTATTGAAGAGTGGATTTTTACAGGTATTAGAAATTGCGAGATAGACTATCAAGGGATTAAACTTATGCAGTCGTTATGCTAGCAAACCTAAACAGTGAAGATCGAGAAATCATCCCTCTCTCCTTTCTTTGACTCATTAAGCTCTCATTTCACCCTTCATTATGGCGTTTTTTATACGGTTTTGCGCACACTTAAATAAACAAAAAAACCATAAAAACAATAAGATGAAAATAAAAAAATTATTTCCAACTTATGTTGTGCACACATCAGGTTTTGTTTATCATGTATAAAAGATCAGGTTAAGGCCGATGAGAACGAGAGTGAAGAAATGACAACAAGCATTACACCAGAAATTAAAAGTGAGAAAATCCATTTACGGATTACTCCATCTCAAAAGGAAATATGGAAAGCTTTAGCTGAGGCGCAAGGTGTAAGTTTAGCAGCATGGATTGAAAATAAAATATCGATGGCATTAGCATCGAATAGTGATATCTTTCAAAAAGAAAAATATAAATTGGTTTCGCTTTTTGCTGGTTGTGGCGGAATGGATTTAGGCTTCTGTGGCGGTTTTTCTGTCTTGAATAAAGAATATAAAAAAACAAAATTTGAAATTATTTGGGCTAATGAATTCAACCCCAATGCAGTAAAAACATATAAGAAAAACTTTTCTCATGATATCGTTGAAGGCGACATATGGGAACTTATCGATTCAACCCCTACAGAATGTGATGTACTGATAGGAGGTTTCCCCTGCCAAGATATATCTATCAATGGTAAAAGAGCTGGCGTAGACGGAAAGCGCAGCGGTTTATATCTTGCTATGGTCGATGCTGTTAAACGCTCACGACCAAAGATTTTTATTGCTGAAAATGTCAAAGGGCTACTCATGAAGTATAACGAAGAATCTTTAGCCCGTGTTATAAAGGATTTCAGTGAATTGGGTTATAATGTTAGTTATAAACTATATAATTCAGCCAATTTTGGTGTACCCCAAACGAGAGAGCGAGTTTTTATTGTTGGAACATTACATGGAAACCCTTTATTCAAAGAACCTGTTGATATTCTCCATAAAAACGAATGGTTGACTTGTTATGATGCGATTCATGATTTAGAAACCGTTGATGAAGATCGCAATCTTAATCATATTTGGAGTAAGGCTAAAAAAAGCCCAGACCAAGGAAGTAGACGTTTAAAGGAAGATAAGCCATCTCAGACTATAAGAGCGGAATGTCATGGTAATATTCAGTTCCATTATAAATTAGATCGTCGTATTTCGATGCGAGAGGCTGCACGTCTCCAGTCATTTCCTGATAATTTTGTTTTCGAATCGAACTTGAGGGAAACCGAAAGACAGGTTGGAAACGCTGTTCCACCGGTTTTAGCTTGGCATTTAGCGCAAGCTGTTGAAGAATATCTCGATAAATTATAAACAATATATACCCAATGGATTTCAAGATGCATCGCGACGGCAAGGGAGCGAATCCCCGGGAGCATAGAGAACTATGTGACCGGGGTGAGTGAGTGCAGCCAACAAAGAGGCAACTTGAAAGATGACGGGTATATTTAGAATACCATGACTGTTATTTGTTATCAGTCATGGTATTGTTGTAAAGACTCAATATTTAGCAGTTATAAATAGAGTTTCTGATGGTCTCCATCCTACAGCATAGGTATCTGCCAGTTTTAACCAGTACTTAATTCTTTCTTCTTTGGGAAGAATTACTCCCCAATACTCTTCAAATAAGGCATCTTCTAATTCATAAAATGCTCGAAGCATTTCGACCTCTATATCTTTTAATGCCCTTTCTATATAATTGCCACCTCTTTCTGGCGACGATCTCATTGCGACACTTCCAGCAGAAAATAAATCTCTAGCTTGATTACACAATATGCCATAATATGTTAGAAGAAACATTGTCACATCATCGTATTTTCCCGATACTCGGCTAGATTTAACAATCTGTGGACAAAGTACTGCTGATTCTGCTCGATACTT
Organism: Photorhabdus sp. S10-54; assembly: GCF_963878145.1. Taxonomy (NCBI): domain Bacteria; kingdom Pseudomonadati; phylum Pseudomonadota; class Gammaproteobacteria; order Enterobacterales; family Morganellaceae; genus Photorhabdus; species Photorhabdus sp. S10-54. Next base: position 19,561 of record NZ_CAWNXG010000034.1, read on the forward strand.
TCGTTTCTCCGGCTGAGAAAGTTTTGTATATAGCCTTACTTCCAATGGTAGAGTTCTTTCATCAGGTTGATCATCAATCCACCAAAGCCTTTCACCGGGCTTTAACCTATTTTTTGCATACTTTCTAATGAAGGGCATTTTTTCTTCCGGACTTAAAATCCTGAAGTCGTTATAGCTTATATTGAGCTTATCGAATAATGGTTCTTTGGCATTAATTTCCACTTCAAATCTTGGAACATGAGACGTTCTTACATGCATGATACATTCTTCATAATGCCCCCATTTAGCTTCTGGTTCTCCGCCAATTTTTCCCAAAAGTAGATATACATAATCTACTCCTTGCTTACGACTCCCTTCGAAAATGCTATTTGCTATTGATCTCCATGTATTATTATCTGAATATTTTACTTCTACACCAAAGTTTCCAATAATTATGTCTGGAAACGCTTGTGCAGGCGGATTCATATCTACAAATAACCCCATGTCCGTTAATATCTCTCCTAAAACCTCTCTGACTCTTTGCTCAAATTTTTTTGAGTTATGATGCTCGTTTGATGATCTCAAGTCTTGAGTGAGTTTTTCTGTTGCCTTAGTTAATAAGGTCTCAAAAATTTGGCGCTCTATCATTTTTCATCTAACATCTTTTCTATCCATATATGCCATTAGATTACAACGACATGTGCCGTGGTCACAAGTTATAATAAAGTGATTAAAAATCAATTAAATAGAGCAAGATACCAAAGAGCTGAAGTCGTTTTGTTGACACCCACTAACTCTGCCGTAGTGCGGGCTGTAGCCCCCGCCACAAAGAGTTCCTGAAGATGTTTTTGCTTGTATTGGCTAATCCGACTTTTTCTCATTTGGATATCCTAGATCAAATTACTTATCTAGGGCAGCCCCAATTATTTATTGTTAGGAAATATTTTAAATTGATTGTAATTTAAACATATTATTTTTCCACAGGACCATACCATCGCCATATGTGCATAAGTACATCTTTAACTGATGTGTCCTATTTTTTGCAGACAGACCTGACAAATGATAGTAAAAACTATTAGTATCGGGAAAACGATCACTTTAGTTTGAGAACTATTTTCAGGGAAGTAGAAATGTTACATGTACTTGCGTGGCCTGATCTGTTTATTTGCATTTTTGTCGTTTTCTTTGCTTATCTGGTTTTTGGTATGGCCGGGTTTGGTTCTGCTCTTGTTGCTAGCCCAGTTCTGGCATTTTATATTCCTGTAGCGAAAATTGTTCCTATGCTCGCGTTGGTAGATTTAACCGCCGCAGTGATTAATATTACCAGAGAGGGTAAAAAATCAGAGTTTAGTGAGCTCAAATTAATGATTCCATTAATGGTTATCGGTAGCTTGATTGGCGCCGCCATTTTATTGATGGCCCGACCTGATGTTTTAGTTCTGGTGTTGGGGTTATTTGTTGTTTTCTATTCAATTTATTCGCTATTTTTCAGTAAAACTTACCGTCAATTCCCCGCTAAAGCCGCTATTCCATTTGGTCTGAGTGGAGGTATTTTCAGTGCGCTATTTGGTAGTGGCGGTTTTCTATATGCAATTTATCTAACTGGGCGGATATCAGATAAGGAAATTTTCAGGATTACTCAGACGACTTTAATTGGTTTCAGTACCCTGACGAGAGTGATTATTTTTGTTGTCATGGGTATTTATCTGGACACCTCATTTTTGTTATTGATACTGGTATTTATTCCAGCCATGTTGTTGGGAATCTATGTTGGTCGCCAAGTGACACTGAAAATCTCCAGAGGAACATTTTTGAAGTTTATCAATATTATTGTACTGGCTTCGGGGTTAATGCTGATATATCGTTATATATTTACTGTTTGAAATAATAACCAATAGGAATTAACGCATTCAATATAATATTATTAATTTGTTGTTTTCAGTTCATTTCATATTTATTCTCTTTGTTTTTGCTGGATAGATATAAATAAAATGAACAGTCGTGATTATAGAAATAATAATTTTTTTGCCATTTTTACTATTACCACGAGTGTCGCTGTTATTGGCATTGTCATTGGTTTGACTATCCCAATGATAGCGTTACGCTTGAATAGCCAAGGTATTGATGAGTTGTACATTGGTTTAATTTCTGCGGCTCCGGCATTGGGGGTTCTTTTGAGTGCTCCGGTCGTCCAGAAAATTGTAGCTCTGGTAGGTAAGAAACACGTCATGATGATTGCAACAGGGGTTTCTGCTGGCAGTTTGCTCCCACTTTTGGGGTCGTTGCCGATGGAGTTGCTTTTTCCTCTGCGGCTAGTTACTGGTGTTGCTAACGGGTTAATGATCTGTCTAGGTGAAACCTGGATTAATGAACTCTCTGAAGAGAATAAACGAGGCAGGGTACTGGCTGTTTATACAACAGTTTTTACTGTCAGTCAGTTGCTTGGCCCTTCTATCATTGCTTTTTATGGTATCGCAGATAAAACGCCGATACTGATTTGTACTCTGATCCATATCTTTTCACTGGTGCTCTTTGTCATGGTAGATCAGAAGAAAGGCGATAAGTTGCCGCAACACAGTAAGCAATCCAATTTCTCTATTGTTCAATTTGTGAAGATTGCACCGGCGATCTGTGGTGGTGTGCTATTTTTTTCCTTTTTCGACGGGACCATTCTTTCTATGTTTCCCATCTACGGGATGAGTTATGGGTATACCGAAGCGGTAGCTGCACTGATGATAAGTGTCATTCTTGCTGGTGATGCAGTGATGCAGCTTCCGTTTGGTTGGCTGGCGGATCATATGAATCGTATGCGCCTATACCAGATTTGTGGTGTAGCAACGCTCGGAGCAAGTGCATTATTGCCGTTTGTTATGACATATCAGTATCTTATCTGGCCTTTGTTGATTGTTTTAGGGGCAACTGCGGGGGCTATCTACACCATTGCATTGGTCCAAATCGGTCAGTATTTTTCAGGAAATGATCTGATAGTGGCTAATGCCGCGGCGGCTATGTTGTGGGGAATTGGGAGTTTGTTTGGACCACTGCTTGCCGGTATAGCGAGTTCAGTGACGCCATCAGGTTTACCTGTTCTGCTTGTCATCATTGCAGCACTGTTTCTGGTTTCAACTATGGATCGGTTTAACCCGCAAGGTGATAAAAGCTGAAGTATTCAGTTGGTAGTTGTACAGGCGTAAAAGCTGGCTGTGAATAGCCGTCAGCATTGAGTGAATCTTATTTATTATCAAGTCGTTAGTAAGTGGAATCCTAAGATTGAAACATTGCGATTAATTATCGTAAAAGGTTTAATCTCCAGAAGTCATTCTTGTGATACTTAGCTAAATAATACTGTTAGCTATTGATTTCGACACGATGATCACTGGATAATCTTTCGCCTCAAATTTTCTCACTGCTTTCTATTCTAAAAGCCAAACGATTGCTTTTGTGATTTATTGAACCGATTGGGGCAATGTTGTTGTGTTATTAAGCAAGGTGATCGTTTTCGTTTGATGAGGAAGTGGAAGAAGTACCATGAACATAATGCAGGGGAACGACATGTTTGGCACTCAGGCACCAGTTAAATGCAAACTGGACAAGTATTTTAAATTGACTGAACGTGGCACAACGGTACGCCGTGAAATTCTGGCAGGGATCACAACTTTCTTGGCGATGGTTTATTCAGTCATCGTTGTACCGGGAATGTTAGGGCAGGCAGGGTTTCCCCATACTGCTGTCTTTATTGCGACTTGTTTAGTTGCCGGTTTTGGTTCTTTGTTAATGGGGCTGTGGGTTAACTTGCCAATGGCAATTGGTTGTGCAATTTCGTTGACTGCATTTACCGCTTTTAGTTTGGTTTTAGGACAGCAAATCACTATTCCGGTTGCACTCGGTGCGGTATTTTTGATGGGATGCTTGTTTACGGTGATTTCTGTTACCGGTATTCGTTCTTGGATTTTACGCAATATACCAATGGGTATTGCGCATGGTGCAGGGATTGGTATTGGGCTGTTTTTGTTACTGATTGCGTCAAACGGTGTTGGTTTGGTCATTAAGAACCCTCTGGAAGGTTTGCCTGTTGCTTTGGGGGCGTTCACCTCTTTTCCGGTTATGATGACTCTGCTTGGGCTGGCTGTTATTTTTGGTCTGGAAAAATTGAAAGTTCCCGGTGGTGTGCTGTTAGTGATCGTGGTGATTTCAGTTATTGGGCTGATTTTTGATCCGGCGGTGAAATATCAAGGGTTCTTTAAGATACCGAGTCTGGGAGATGATGGCCTGTCCTTGATTTTTAGTATGGATATTATGGGGGCTTTGCAGCCGATTGTGTTACCCAGTGTGTTGGCGTTAGTCATGACTGCGGTGTTTGATGCGACCGGTACCATCCGTGCGGTAGCAGGGCAAGGGAACCTGTTGGATAAAGGCGGACAGATTATTAATGGCAGTAAAGCGCTGACTGCCGATTCTGTTAGTAGTATTTTTGCCGGCGCTATCGGTGCTTCTCCGGCTGCGGTATATATCGAATCAGCCGCGGGTACCGCAGCCGGCGGTAAAACAGGTTTAACCGCAACAGTTGTCGGTATCCTGTTCCTGTTAATTTTGTTCTTTTCTCCACTTTCCTATCTTGTACCGGCGTATGCCACCGCGCCGGCGTTGATGTATGTTGGTTTGTTGATGCTGAGTAATGTCAGAAAGCTGGATTTCGATGATTTTGTTGGGGCGATGTCCGGTATGCTTTGCGCGGTCTTTATTGTTCTGACCTGCAATATTGTAACCGGTATTATGTTGGGTTTCAGTTCGCTGGTTGTTGGTCGTATCTGTTCCGGTGAATGGCGCCAATTGAATATCGGTACCGTGGTAATTACGATCGCTTTAGTAGCATTTTATGCTGGTGATTGGGCTATTTGATTGATTAAAAAGTGCGTAATGGGTGTTCACCCCTGCGCACTTTGCCAATTCTTGCGATTACTTTTAAATTCTCAATTATTTCCCCTGTATTTATCTGATTAGTTTACAATATTCCTGTAATTCTTTCGGATACGGCTCCGCGTGTATCTACCTTTTTCGATTGATTCAGTTATTTTAGTATTAAGATTTATTCTCACTGTTTTGTGTTAACGGGAAGAAAAAGAGTTTCAATCTGTATACCAACGGTTCTTAGGCAAATTGTAAGGGCAACATGGAAATATTCTTTACTATTCTGATCTTGATTTTGGTGGTTTCAGTTTCTGGCGTTCTGACTAAAGTGATTCCGTTCCGCATACCTCTGCCGTTAATGCAAATTGCTATGGGAGCATTGCTGGCTTGGCCGCACTTTGGCTTACATGTTACTTTTAATCCTGAGCTATTTCTCGTTCTGCTAATTCCTCCTTTGTTATTCGTTGATGGCTGGAAAATGCCGACCAGAGAGTTTTTCCAGTATGGACGGGAAATTTTCATACTGATGCTGGTATTGGTGCTGGTTACTGTTGTCGGTATTGGTTATCTGATTTACTGGCTGATGCCAGGTATTCCGTTAATTGCTGCTTTTGCCCTTGCTGCTGTGTTATCGCCAACAGATGCGGTGGCTTTATCATCCATTGTTGGAAAAAGGCGTATGCCTAAGCGCATGATGAATGTGATGGAAGGGGAAGCGTTAATGAACGATGCTTCAGGCCTGGTAGCCTTAAAGTTCGCTGTAGCGATAGCGATGGGAACGATGGCATTTTCTGTTACTGGCATGACCATAGAATTCTTCAAGGTTGCTATTGGCGGTTTGTTATCCGGTATTGCAGTAACCTGGCTGTACAGTAAATCCCTGCGTTTAATGAACCGTTGGAGCGGTGGCGATCCAGCAACCCAAATTGTTTTCATGTTGCTGCTGCCGTTTGCTTCTTATCTGATTGCAGAACATATTGGCGTTTCCGGTATCCTTGCTGCGGTTGCCGCGGGTATGACGATCAGTAAATCTGGGGTCATCCGTAATGCTCCGTTGGCAATGCGTTTGCGTGCTGATAGTGTCTGGTCAATGCTGGCGTTCGTATTTAACGGCTTGGTGTTTGTCATGTTGGGCCTGCAATTACCGGGGATCTGGCAAACTTCCGTTATACAGGCAGAAATTGATCCAACCGTTGAAACTTGGATGCTGTTCGCCGCAGTTGCAGTGATTTATGGAGCCCTTTTATTACTGCGTTTCTGCTGGTTATGGCTGATGAAGAATATCAGCAAATTTTTTATGAAAAAAAATCCACTGAATTTTGCGACTTATACCACTCGTGAATTATGGCTGGCATCTTTTGCCGGCGTTCGTGGAGCAATCACACTTGCTGGCGCACTGTCTGTTCCTCTGTTTCTGGCGGATGGTACGCCATTCCCGGCCCGTTATCAGCTTATCTTTATTGCTGCGGGAGTCATTCTGTTCTCGTTGTTAATTGGCGTTCTCTCTTTGCCATTCCTGTTACGGGGAATGCAAACTTCCGATAAGGAGGCAGATATCAGTGAGGTCCGAATGGCGCGGGCAGCTATGGCGGAAGTGGCGATTGTCAGTATGAATAAGATGGAAGAGCGTCTTTCTGCTAGTCCCGAAGAGCAATTGGATGCTGAGGTGATTACTGAAGTTGCTTCCAGGGTAATTGGCTATTTGCGTCGCCGTACTGTAGGGCAGGATGAGATAGAACATAGCCTGCTAGTGGAAGATTTGGAACGTCGTTTTCGTCTGACCGCATTAAGGGCAGAGCGTGGTGAGTTGTATCATCTGCGTGCGACCAGAAAAATAAGTAATGAGACACTTCAAACCTTGCTACATGATTTGGATTTACTGGAAGCTCTATTGGTACAGAAAGAGCATTGATATCCTATAATTTGTGAGTTGTCACGATAATCTTGTGAGTCGCCGTGTTCAGCCTGATCGGTGGATATTTCGCCTGTCAGGTTGATAACTGATTTTATATGTTTACTCGTATCTGGCTGGTGGTATTGGTTTTCCCGCCGTAGATACCGGAACCTCTCGGCAATGATGAATAATATGTTGGTTCCGGTGGAATGGCTGATCAATTTACCATTGGTGGTTGTTGCGTTGTTCTGGGGGCATCAACGTTTAATTTTGCAATTCCTTTTACGAATGGCAGATTATCCATCGCGTGCTGGCGTGCGGAATGGATAAACGCGTCAATCTCAGGCTGATACTGTTCGCCTTCACGAACGGCAGCGTACAGCCTGCTCCATAAACCTTCTCCCAGTGTTTTAGTTACCACTAACTCTTGCCTTTCAAATGTCTCAACAACCCAATGTGGCAGAGCCGCGATTCCCATGCGGGCCGCGACCATTTGGATCAGTAACAGGGTGTTATCCACATTTTTCAACGTAGGGACAACACCCGCCGGTTGCAAGAAACGCCGCCAGATATCGAATCGCTGACGTTGAACGGGATAGATCATCAATGTCTCATCAATTAAATCTTTTGGCTGGATGTGCAGTTTATTGGCCAGAGGATGATCCGGAGCAACAACCAGTTTGACCTCATAATCAAATAGCGGTGTGTAGTGCAAATGACTCTCAGGAAGAATATCTGATGTCAAAACGACATCCAATTCTCGTTGCAGTAATGCAGGTTGTGGATCAAAAGTGACGCCGGATTTGAAATCCACATTGACTTGTGGCCAGGTTTCTCGGAAATGCTTGAGTGCAGGTGTCAGCCATTGAATACAACTATGACATTCAATAGCGATACGCAGATTTGTTTGGCCCGGCTCTTTACATTCGCGCAGTGCATTTTGAACCAGAGGGAGCACTTGTTCTGCTAGTCGTAATAAAACTTCACCCTGTGGCGTGAAACGAAGCGGTTGACTTTTACGAATGAACAACCGGAAGCCAAGACGATGTTCAAGATCGCTGAACTGATGAGACAAAGCGGATTGTGTTTGATGCAGATGATTGGCTGCTGCCGCTAATGAACCACAATGACTCAATGATTGTAATGTTTTTAGATGTTTTATTTCGATCATGAGAAACCTTCAGGATGATAATGAATAAATTGCGCTTGTGGTTTATACCTTACCTGTTGATTATGGATGTGTAAACATCTAGACGGCTAAAAATGACGGGATAATGAAATGACGACTATTAATCACACACTTGGCTTTCCACGTATCGGTTTGAAAAGAGAACTTAAAAAGGCTCAGGAAAACTATTGGGCAGGGAAAATTTCTCAGCAAGAATTATCGGAAACTGGCCGTGAGTTACGTGCCCGTCACTGGGAACAACAAAAGCAGGCTGGTGTTGATTTAGTGCCGGTTGGTGATTTCGCTTGGTATGATCATGTTCTAACCACCAGTTTACTACTCGGTAATGTGCCGCCGCGTCACCAGAATCCAGATGGCACGATTGATCTAGATACACTGTTCCGTATTGCTCGCGGTCGTGCGCCGACGGGTGAACCTGCCGCCGCCGCAGAAATGACTAAATGGTTTAATACTAACTACCATTATATTGTGCCGGAATTTCAGCAAGGGCAGGAATTTAAGCTGAGTTGGACTCAGTTACTAGAAGAAGTGGATGAAGCCTTATCTCTGGGCCATCAAGTGAAACCCGTTTTACTGGGGCCGATAACTTACCTGTGGTTGGGTAAAGTGAAAGGTCAGGGATTTGATCGTCTCTCTTTATTGAAAGATATTCTTCCTGTTTATCAGCAAGTATTAGCTGAGTTAGCTAGACGTGGTATCGAATGGGTTCAGATTGATGAACCTGCGCTGGTACTGGAACTGCCAGCAGAGTGGTTGGCAGCTTATCCGGTTGCTTATCAGGCACTTCAAGGACAGGTTAAACTATTGCTGACTACCTATTTCGATAGCGTTGGTCACAATCTAGAAACGATTAAATCTTTGCCGGTACAAGGGCTACATGTGGATCTGGTTGCTGGTCAGGATGATATCGCGCAACTGAATGAGTCATTGCCGAAAGAGTGGGTGCTTTCCCTTGGTGTGATTAATGGTCGTAATGTATGGCGTGCTGATTTAACCGCTAAGCATCAGCTAATTAAGCCATTGGTAGGTAGCCGTACACTGTGGATCGGTTCTTCCTGTTCTCTTCTGCATAGCCCTATTGATCTGAGTGATGAGACCGCGCTTGATGCAGAGGTGAAAAGCTGGTTTGCGTTCGCATTGCAGAAATGTGAGGAGTTAGCTTTGCTGGCTGCGGCATTGAATCAGCCAGATGGCAGTAAACAAGCAGAATTGGATGCTTACAGTGCGCCAATCCGTGCCCGTCGTGAATCTAAACGGGTAAATAATCAGGCTGTGACTGAGCGTCTTGCTGCAATTAAGCCACAGGACAGTGAGCGTAATCAGCCATACCCGCAGCGTGCGGAAATACAGCGTCAGCGCTATAACTTGCCATTGTGGCCGACAACAACCATTGGATCATTCCCGCAAACGACGGAAATTCGTGGCTTGCGTTTGGATTTCAAAAAAGGCCGGGTAGATGGTGCCAGCTATCGTACTAATATCTGTGAACATATTAAGCAGGCAATTAACGAACAAGAACGTTTAGGATTAGATGTATTGGTTCATGGCGAAGCTGAACGTAACGACATGGTGGAGTACTTCGGTGAACACCTCGATGGTTTTGTCTTTACGCAGAATGGTTGGGTTCAGAGTTATGGGTCCCGCTGCGTGAAGCCACCAGTGATTATTGGTGACGTCAGTCGTCCAGAAGCTATCACGGTAGAATGGGCTAAATATGCTCAATCGCTGACGGAGAAACCTGTCAAAGGGATGTTAACCGGGCCGGTGACAATTCTCTGTTGGTCATTCCCAAGGGAAGATGTCAGTCGTGAGACGATTGCTAAGCAGATTGCATTGGCTCTGCGTGATGAAGTGGACGATTTGCAAGAAGCGGGTATTGGTATCATCCAGATTGATGAGCCCGCATTGCGGGAAGGTTTACCACTGCGCCGGGAAGAGTGGCAGTCCTATCTTGATTGGGCGGTAGAAGCATTTAAATTGAATGCGGCAATTGCTAAAGATGACACACAGATTCACACTCATATGTGTTATTGCGAGTTCAATGACATCATGCCTTCCATCGCAGCATTAGATGCGGACGTGATTACTATTGAAACTTCCCGTTCGGATATGGAGCTGTTGGATTCATTCGAAAACTTCTCTTATCCGAATGAAATCGGGCCGGGTGTTTATGATATTCATTCACCTAACGTACCTAGTGTTGAATGGATTGAAGCTCTGTTACGTAAAGCGGCTGATCGTATTCCGATCGAACGCCTGTGGGTTAACCCGGATTGTGGCTTGAAAACCCGTGGTTGGACCGAAACTCGCCAGTCACTGGCAAATATGGTGCAAGCGGCGAAACGTCTCCGTGAATCAGTGAAATAATTAATCCAATAACCCAATAACCCAATAACCCAATAATTTGCCTGTCACCTTTAGTTGGTGATGGGCATTTTTCAAAAAATAATCTTTCTTTTTGCAATAGCGCGTAGTGATGCGATTTAGCCAGAATCCTTTCTATTACCAAACTTTTAGTAACTTATATATGCCATATTGGTATTTGAAAAAACACATTTTATTAACAAAATAACCATGGAAGTAACAAAAAGGAAGCATTGTAATAGAAACTTAATAATTAAAGAGGGGATTATATGGATGTTAATAAGTTGCAAGGTAAGAAAAGTAGCTCTCGAAGAAATTTTTTAAAAAGTAGTGCCGCTATTACGGCGACTGCGGCGTTTGCTCCGATTGCTCTAGCTCGTACGGAAGCAAAGTTATCCTCACAATATGGAATAGGCGTATGTACGCTTGCGCCAGAGCAGATATCAGGGCCGTATTTCCGCAATGACAAAATTGTAAGAAGGGATATTACCGATTCAGAGTTAGGAATACCTTTTTTATTGAAAATTACTGTTATGGATAAAAAAACATGTAAACCGGTTGAGAGTTTATTTGTTGATATCTGGCATTGTAATAGTCGGGGAAAATATTCTGGTTGGAGTTATATCAGCCCCGATATAGTACCTAATGTTGATGGAGTAGGTTCTAGCAATAGAACTGATGATCAAAATTTTCTAAGAGGAGCTCAACCCTCGGATAAGAATGGGGTAGTTAATTTTACGACTATTTATCCTGGGTTTTATGCTGGTAGAGCGACTCATATTCATATTGCAATCAGAAAATTGAGTACAGATATCACTGACAAAGAGCATTTTGCTTTTGTTGGTCAAATGTATTTTCCAGAAGAGATCAATACAGAGGTTTATAAGTATGATCTGTATTCAAAAAGGAGGGTCATCCGAACCCAAAATCATGAAGATGAATATTTTAAAAATATGAATGGTCATCTTTCAGAAATAAAAGTAATAAAAATAGATGAATCTGATATTAACCGTGGGATACTGGGTGAAATAATTCTATCGATAGACTTGGAAAATATATCTAATTTCATAACTAAAGATGACTTATATTCCCATACGGTATGACCGGTTTTGTTGAATAAACTAAATTTCAATGTAATAACAGTCTAAATTATAAAGTAACCTATGTAAATGGTATGCTGATTAATAATTTAATAAAGTATCAGGTACTTGATATTTACATATGGATATTGTGCAGGCACAGAGAGGATTATCTTTACTGTTTGATTGATATTATCAGTAGATCATATTTTCTGTGCCTGTCATTTTCTCAGAGAAAAACTTTCAGTCCCGCAAGCAGAATGTCAAATTAATGAGTTGTACCTCCATTAATGGCGATATCTTCACTGTTTTTTAATGCTTCATCGATAGCAATTTCCAGCGTTGTTATAACTATTTCTAGGGCCATGCTTGGAGTTCCTGAATACCGAGCTGCTTGCTCAGGCAGATAAGGGATATGGATAAATCCACCGCGTATTTCAGGATTGGTGCATGCCAAATGATGCAACAAGCCGTACATGACGTGATTACAGACAAAAGTGCCTGCGGTTTGTGAAATGGAGGCAGGGACTCCAGCATCACGCAAACCCTTGACTATCGCATTGATCGGTAATGTGGTGAAGTAGGCGGCAGGGCCTGTTGCGACTATGGGGGTATTGATAGGCTGATTACCTTGATTATCAGGAATACCAGCATCATTGATATTAATTGCCACGCGTTCCACGGTAATATTCGGTCTACCGCCTGCCTGCCCTACGCCAATGACCAGAGCAGGCTGTACATCATCAATAGCAGCATACAGACAAGCCAGAGAGACGTCGAACACACATGGAAGCTGACGCGCTTCAACGCGGGCCCCGCATAATTCTCGTCCCTGTAATTGTTTAGCCGCTTCCCAGGATGGATTAATCGTTTCTTTATCGAAAGGTTCGAAACCTGTAATTAAAACTGTTTTTTGTGTCGTCATGGATAGTTCCCTTATATGGAGGAAAGAGTCTAATATATCTAAACAATATGCATCTTATGAAAAGATAACTGTGATATTTATATTTGGTAATTGTTTTATTTTTGTTGAAAATATAATTGTAATATATTGGTGAATAAGCAAGAAAAATTGTTTATTAGTTATAGAAGTAAAATACAGTTAATTTTTTAATATGTTCATCATGAGAAAAAGTTATTTTAAAAATAGTCCAGATTATTGCGTTGTTGATTTATAAATGTTAGGAGAGTATCTTAATAACGACGGTGATTTATATTTGATTAAGTTGATAGTTTATTGTAAATATTTTGTTTTATAACCGGGTTGTGAAACGATAATTTTTTCTTTGTGATGGGATGGATATTAATCTCTATTAACGCTCAGGGAGAAAATATTTCGATGAGATAATCCGCGATATATTTTTCTCGATATGTTTGAAATGTAAATATAAATAAACAATAGATTATTTTTTCCATAATATGAACTCATTCAAGTTAGTTTATGGATGGAAGAGAACGCCCTGTTTTTGTCCGTTTTGTGGTTTTTTTGTGATTTATATCTCAAAATAATGTACGTTTTTCTTTTTTATATTACTTTAAGGTGACATTTATCACTAAAAGATGTCTAAATGATTAATACAGTAGATCTCAACTAATTTCATTATAAATTCTTCTTACTGAGGAGTCTGATATGTCTGATGTATTTCACTTAGGTCTGACCAAAAGCGACCTGCAAGGCGCAACTTTAGCTATTGTTCCCGGTGATCCGAAACGTGTGGAAAAAATCGCAAGATTGATGGATAACCCAGTTCATCTTGCTTCTTTACGTGAATTTACGTCATGGCGGGCAGAAATTGATGGTAAAGCTGTCATTGTGTGCTCTACGGGTATTGGTGGCCCGTCAACCTCTATCGCTGTTGAAGAATTAGCCCAATTGGGTGTGCGTACTTTTTTACGTATCGGCACAACAGGTGCAATTCAGGAAAATATCAATGTTGGTGATGTGTTGGTTACCACCGCTGCTGTTCGTTTGGATGGCGCCAGCCTGCATTTTGCTCCGATGGAATTCCCGGCGGTTGCCGATTTTGAATGTACGACGGCTTTGTACGAGGCAGCAAAAGATTTGGGTGCAACGGTACATGTCGGGGTAACGGCCTCTTCCGATACTTTTTATCCCGGTCAGGAGCGTTATGATACCTATTCTGGCCGAGTTGTGAGCCGTTTCAAAGGTTCAATGGCTGAATGGCAGGCGATGGGGGTCATGAATTATGAAATGGAATCGGCAACTTTATTAACAATGTGTGCAAGCCAAGGGCTGCGTGCGGGTATGGTTGCCGGTGTTATTGTTAACCGTACTCAGCAGGAGATTCCTAATGTTGAATTACTTGAGAAAACAGAAAGTAACGCATTGGGGATTGTAGTAGAAGCTGCTCGCCGTTTGTTGTAAATCATACTTTTTGGGCCGGAGTATTCCGGCTCACTCTTATTTTGACTAGAAATCTGTTAATGTTTTAATACCTAACAACTGATTAAAAATCATCATGATCACAACATCTTTATTGCATCCCTCAGTGCTTCCCCTTAATGGAGGGATTAATTTTCGTGATTTAGGCGGTAAAAAAGTCGCGAGTGGTGGAAAAATCAAATCAGGCTTGCTTTTCCGTTCTGGTTCTCTGGATCGCTTAACAGAACAAGACCAATCTTTCCTGGCAAATAAAAATCTCTTTCAAATCATAGATTATCGTGATGTCAGTGAAATAGCGGATAAACCCGATTTGGTATGGAATGGCGCTAATTATCATCATGCTCCGGCCAATCCCTTATATGATGAAGTGAATGCAAATCTGGAAAAATTGGCGTCAGAGATGTTGGAACAATTTAATCCTCAGGCATTTATGTTCCGTCTTTATGAATTACTGCCTCTAAAAAACTCAGCCTACAAGACATTAGTTAAATTACTGCAACAACCGGAAAAAGGTGGGATAGTCCAGCATTGTGCGGTAGGTAAAGACAGAACCGGTGTAGGTTCTGCGCTGGTATTATTTGCATTGGGGGCTGATTTGGATACGGTAATGGAAGATTATTTAGTGACTCACTCTACTTTGGCTCCTTACCGTGAATATTTGTTAAATGAGCATGCGAAAACCATGAGTGACGATGTGGTTGATAAATTCGCTTATGTTTATTCCGTTAGAGAAGAGTTTTTAATGACGGCATTAAACAGTATTAACCAGCATTATGGCAGTGTAGATATATGGCTGGAGAAAGATCTTGGTCTTGATTTTGCTGCTCGTAAGAAATTACAAGGTTATTTCCTTGAATAAAAAGTTGGTTTAATTCTGGTTAATGCAGCGGTGGTTAAATTGAATGTGGTATACCCGTTATCTTTCAAGTTGCCTTTTTGTTGGCTGCACTCGCGATGCATCTTGAAATCCATAGGGTATATTAATCAATATAGGAATATGAATTTGAGTCTTCATGAAATAGTTGAGTTGGTAATCGCTTTTGTTAAAGCACACGATACTTGGATCATGCCGATTGTTTTCTTACTTGCTTTTGGTGAATCTCTGGCTTTTTTCTCCTTGTTATTACCTGCAACGATCATATTGCTTGGGTTAGGTGCATTAATAGGTGAAAGTGGCCTTAATTTCTGGTCAATTTGGTTGGCAGCCGCGGTAGGGGCCTTTTTGGGCGATTGGGTATCCTATATCGCCGGTGCGCATTTTAAAGGTGATGTTGGTAAAATCTGGCCGATTTCCCGTAAACCACAACTGCTGACACGAGCGCATAATTTTTTTGAGCGCTGGGGTATTTGGAGCATTTTCCTTGGTCGGTTTTTTGGGCCATTCCGTGCAATTGTGCCATTAGTCGCGGGTATTTGTACCATGCGATTGCGTTATTTCCAGATAGCGAATATCTGTTCCGCACTTATCTGGTCTTTTGGCGTATTAGCGCCAGGAGCATTTGGTTTGCAATGGTTAGTGAAATGGGTGAGTTAATTGGGAGCGGCTTCGCAGACTGAACCATCTGTATAAATCATTCTGGACATCTATACAGTGGCAATTTAGTTTATCTGGTCTAAGCATTAGATAGAGGAAGTACCGGTGGGTATCCAGTTGTTATATACGTTGATAGGGACATTTGGCGGTCTTTTGGGGGGTGTTATTCTCGTTTGGTTCTCCGTTCATCAACGTATTCAGCAGCAAGAGCTGGAATTAAGGAAATTGGACAGCCAGCTTGCCGTTGCTAATGAGAAAATTGAACAATCCGCTTATTGGCGGGTTGAATGCGAACAATTGAACCAAGAATTGCGGGCTCAGAGAGAAATCAATAGCGTGCAAGAATCTGAACTGCGGGAAGTGACGACACGTCTGGAAGAGAGTCGCCTTGCGGCTGAAGAGAAACAGCGGTTGCTGATCAATAGTGAACTACGTTTGAATACTCAATTTGAGAATTTGGCTAATCGTATTTTTGAACAAACGGGGCGCCGTACTGATGAACAAAATCGGCAAAGTCTCAATACGCTTTTAGCACCATTTCGTGAACAGCTCGATGGCCTTCATCGGCAAGTACAGGAGAGTTTTGGCCAGGAAGCCCGTGAACGACATACTCTTGCACATGAAATCCGTAACTTACAGCAACTCAATGTCCAGATGGCGCAGGAAGCTATCAATCTGACAAATGCCCTTAAAGGTAATAATAAAATTCAGGGAGATTGGGGAGAAGTTGTATTATCCCGTATTTTGGAAGCTTCTGGTTTACGAGAAGGGCATGAGTTTTGTACTCAGGTGAATATCAAGGTGGAGGGTAACCGCCGTTTCCAACCTGATGTTATTGTTCATTTGCCGCAAGGGAAAGATGTGGTGATTGATGCCAAAATGTCACTGGTCGCTTATGAGCGTTATTTTAACAGTGGTGATCGACATCAGCAGGAGTTAGCCCTTCAAGAGCATATCGACTCGATTAAAGGTCATATTCGTGGTTTGAGCCGCAAAGATTACCAGCAGTTGCCCGGGCTGAAATCGTTGGACTATGTATTGATGTTTATTCCGGTTGAACCCGCTTATCTGGTTGCGCTGAATAAGGCGCCTGAGCTGCTTGATGAAGCATTTAAATACAATATTATGCTAGTTAGTCCATCAACATTGTTGGTTGCTGTGCGTACGATTAATAACTTGTGGCGCTATGAGTATCAAAGCCAAAATGCGCGTTTAATCGCCGATAAGGCTGCCCGTATGTACGATAAAATGCGTTTGTTTGTCGATGACATGCAAGGTTTGGGGCAAAGCTTGGATAAGGCTCAACTTAATTATCGACTGGCAATGAAAAAGTTGACTGAGGGACGTGGCAACCTGATAAGTCAGGCGGAGAGTTTTCGTAATTTAGGTGTTGAGGTGAAACGTCCGATTGATCCTGAATTGGTTGATAAAGCCAGCCAACCATTCTGCGCTAATGATTAATACCAGGATAGGGTTTTATCTGAAAGGCTGATACACTTTTATAACGCTTTGAATAAAAAATGGGCAAATAACATGGTAGACCAAACGAAACAAACCACGCATTTTGGTTTCCGTACTGTAGCAAAGGATGAAAAAGCAGGCATGGTGGCCGAAGTGTTTCATTCTGTTGCAGCGAAATACGATTTAATGAATGATTTAATGTCGTTTGGTATCCATCGTATCTGGAAACGTGTGGCTATTGATGCCAGTGGGGTGCGCAGAGGTCAGAGGATACTTGATTTAGCCGGTGGTACCGGAGATCTGACCGCCAAATTTTCTCGTATAGTTGGTGAAAAAGGCGAAGTTGTTCTTGCTGATATCAATGAATCTATGCTGAAGGTTGGGCGTGAGAAATTACGTGATGTTGGTATTGTTGGTAATGTCAGCTATGTGCAGGCTAATGCGGAAGCGTTGCCTTTCCCTGATAACTATTTTAATTGCATCACTATCTCTTTTGGTTTGCGCAATGTTACTGAAAAAGAAAAGGCCCTGCGTTCTATGTTTCGGGTGTTGAAGCCGGGTGGGCGCTTATTGGTACTTGAATTTTCTAAGCCTTTGTTCGCTCCGTTAAGCAAAGCGTATGATGCTTATTCTTTCCATGTGCTGCCAAAGATTGGTCAGGTTTTTGTGCAGGATGCTGATAGTTATCGTTATCTGGCGGAATCCATCCGTATGCATCCTGATCAGGAAACGCTTAAAACGATGATGGAAGAGGCTAGTTTTGAACAGGTGACTTATACCAATATGACTGGCGGCATTGTTGCACTACACAGAGGTTTTAAATTCTGAGATGGAAAGACCATCACTGAGTACAGTTATTAATTCCACACTTACGCCGGTTTTAACCGCAGTGATGGAAACATCGTTGAATTACCTGTTGTACCGTGAACCCGTGTTAAGGCCAGCCCGTATGCGGCTGGTGGACAAAGTTTTGTCGATAGAATTAAAAGAAATGAATACACCACTCACGTTGGTGTTCAGTGAAAAACAGGTGGACGTATTAAGCCAATGGGGCGAATCTGCCGATTGCACGGTTAAAACTCACTTTTCTGCTTTGCTTAAGCTACGGGATCGCCAACAACTTTCCAAGTTGCTTAATAGCGGTGAAATGGTTATTGAAGGGGATATGCAGGTTGTTCAGCAATGGGCTGCGTTGTTAGATATGGTTGAATGGGATTTGGCCCATTATCTTTCTCCTTATTTCGGGGATATCGCTGCCGAAAGTATTAATCAAATCCTTAAAAAAGGATTTCAGTTTGTTTCAGGTTCACTGGAATGCCAGAAAAATTATCTGGCGGAAGCGTTAACGGAAGAATGGAAACTGGCCCCAAATCAGCTTGAAGTGGCTTATTTCAGTGAAGAGGTTAGCATGTTGGCCAAAGATATTGAGCAAATAGAACAACGATTGGCAGTATTAGAGGGAAAATATGACTCCAGGTGAATTAAGGCGCCTTTATTTGATCATACGGGTTTTTCTTTCTTACGGATTGGATGAACTAATTCCTCGGATTCGCTTAACCTGGCTTCTTCGTTTTGGTCGTTATTTATTGTTTTGGATCCCGAATAGACATAAAGATAAACCACTGGGAGAGAGACTACGACTTGCCTTACAGGAATTAGGGCCAGTTTGGATTAAATTTGGACAGATGCTTTCAACGCGACGTGATCTGTTTCCTCCCGCAATAGCAGATCAATTGGCATTGTTGCAAGACCGAGTTGCCTCTTTTGATGGCGCTCTGGCGCGTCAATATGTTGAAACCGCTTTAGGAGGGGCATTGGAAACCTGGTTTGATGATTTTGAACCTATTGCTCTGGCCTCTGCTTCAATTGCTCAGGTCCATACTGCTCGGTTAAAAGAGAATGGACAGGAAATTGTTATCAAAGTCATCCGCCCTGATATTCTGCCGATTATCAAAGCGGATATCCGGTTAATGTACCGTCTGGCTAATTGGGTACCAATGTTATTACCCGATGGACGTCGTTTACGTCCTCGTGAAGTTGTGCGGGAATACGAGAAGACGTTAATTGATGAACTGAATTTGCTGCGTGAAGCGGCTAATGCAATTCAACTCCGCCGTAATTTCGAAAATAGTTCAACGCTTTATGTACCGGAAATTTATGCTGATTATTGCCGTGAAAATGTTTTGGTAATGGAACGGGTTTATGGTATCCCTGTTTCTGATATTGAAGCATTGGAAGCGCAGAATACCAATATGAAATTGCTGGCTGAACGGGGCGTACAGGTCTTTTTTACACAGGTTTTTCGCGATAGCTTCTTCCATGCCGATATGCATCCGGGAAATATTTTTGTCAGCTATGAACATCCTGAAGATCCGTTTTATATTGGTATTGATTACGGTATTGTTGGTTCTCTTAATAAAGATGATAAACGTTATCTGGCTGAGAATTTTATTGCTTTCTTTAATCGTGATTACCGGAAAGTTGCTGAGCTTCATGTGGATTCAGGCTGGGTTCCTAGTGATACCAATGTTGAAGATTTTGAATTTGCAATCCGTACGGTTTGTGAGCCAATATTTGAGAAGCCACTTGCTGAAATTTCATTTGGTCATGTACTTCTGAATCTATTTAATACTGCACGTCGTTTTAATATGGCAGTGCAGCCTCAGTTAGTTCTTCTACAGAAGACGCTTTTGTATGTAGAAGGATTAGGACGGCAGCTCTATCCACAGCTTGATTTGTGGAAAACAGCAAAACCGTTTCTGGAGGAGTGGTTACATAGCCAGGTTGGATTGCCGGCAGTTATCCGAGCGTTGAAAGAAAAGGCGCCTTATTGGGCAGAAAAGTTGCCAGAACTACCTGAATTAGTGTATGACAGTCTTCAGCAGCATAAACATTTGCAGGTGAGCATTGAGAAGCTATCAAGTCATTTGAAAGGGCAACAGATAAAACAGCGGCAGTCGCAGTATTTGCTTGGTGTTGGTGCGACATTGTTTCTCTGTGGCAGCTTGTTTTTGTTATCTGGCTTAGCAAATATTCCTTGGTTGTTTATAGGCGCGGGTACCGTTTCATGGTTGTTTGGCTGGTGTCGTCTGAATAAAGTTGAGTAAAATTTGTCTTGGGTCAGATTTTTTTTGAAGGTTGGTTATAGTTCGTCGTATGTATACCCTATGGATTTCAAGATGCATCGAGACGGCAAGGGAGTGAATCCCCGGGAGCATAGGTAACGATGTGACCGGGGTGAGCGAGCGCAGCCAACAAAGAGGCAACTTGAAAGATAACGGGTATATAATGAGCTATTAAAATAATTCCTGTTAAATAGAGGTGAATCAGAATGGGTGGTATAAGCATTTGGCAGTTACTCATTATTGCGGTCATTGTGGTGCTGTTGTTCGGCACGAATAAACTCCGTACTTTAGGTTCTGATCTTGGGGCATCTATTAAAGGTTTTAAAAAGGCGATAGGGGATGATAATCAGCCTCAACAGGCTCAAAAAACCAGTAGTGATGCCGATTTTGAGACTAAAAACATTACTGAAAAACAATCTGTAGCTCAATCTGAAACATCTGAGAGCAAAAACAAAGAGCAGGTATAAACCGTGTTTGACATTGGTTTTGGTGAGTTGCTGCTGGTTATGGTCATTGGCTTGGTGGTTTTGGGGCCAGAACGGCTACCGGTGGCAGTAAAAACGGTTGCTGGTTGGATCAGGGCACTGCGCTCTTTAGCTGCTAACGTCCAAAATGAGTTGGCCCAAGAGCTGAAATTGCAGGAGCTCCAAGAAAGCCTGAAAAAAGTTCAAGAAGAAGCGGGGTTGCAGAATTTATCCCCGGAACTAAAAGCTTCGATGGATGAGCTAAAAGAAGCTGCTGAGTCTTTGAAAAAAGCATACCAAAATGAACCTGATGCGGGCAGTATGAACGCATCAGAAATAAATGAGGTGGCACAAAAGCCGGCAGCGTCTCAGGTTGTGGCTTCTGCAACAAAGAAAAAAACTTCTAATTAAGTTAATGGTGAACACTAAAACATGGCTGTTGATGATACCCAACCACTTATCAGTCACCTTATTGAACTGCGTAAGCGAATTCTAAACAGTTTACTTACTGTATTAGTGGTTTTTTTAGCATTGGTTTATTTTTCTAACGACATCTATCAAATGATTTCTGCGCCTTTGATTAAGCAGTTGCCTCAAGGTGCCAGTATGATAGCAACAGATGTCGCTTCTCCCTTTTTTACGCCAATAAAACTAACCATTATGGTGTCAATATTCGTATCTGCACCTATGGTTCTCTATCAAGTATGGGCATTTATTGCTCCTGCGTTATATAAACATGAACGCCGCTTGATGATCCCTTTGCTTGTTTCCAGCAGCCTGTTGTTTTATTTGGGGATGGCATTTGCTTATTTTGTTGTATTTCCGATAGCTTTTGGATTCTTTGCTAAAACGGCGCCTGAAGGAGTGCTGATTGCAACGGATATCAGTAACTACTTGAGCTTTGTCATGGCA
This sequence comes from Photorhabdus sp. S10-54, assembly GCF_963878145.1. Lineage (NCBI taxonomy): Bacteria > Pseudomonadati > Pseudomonadota > Gammaproteobacteria > Enterobacterales > Morganellaceae > Photorhabdus > Photorhabdus sp. S10-54. The sequence continues at coordinate 40,874 of NZ_CAWNXG010000034.1, forward strand.
CTGTTTATGGCCTTTGGTGTCTCTTTTGAAGTACCCGTTGCCATTATTTTATTATGTTGGAGTGGGGTAGTTACACCGGAATCCTTAAAGAAAAAGCGTCCCTATATTTTGGTCGGGGCCTTTGTTGTTGGCATGTTGTTAACGCCGCCGGATGTTTTCTCGCAAACCTTGCTGGCTATTCCTATGTATCTGCTGTTTGAGCTGGGGATTTTGCTCTCTCGTTTTTATACCGGACAGCGGAAATTGGGGGATCGTTCAGAGGAAGATGAGCAGGAAGCGCCAGAAGTGAATACGGAAAAGTGATAATAGTAATCTTAACATGTTGTTCTGTAGTGCTAAGATAATTAGTACGAAGCGATAGCATATTAATTAACCCAGCGCGAGTGTGCTGGGTTTGAGTTAGGAGAGCTATATGAGCTATGCATTTCCAGGAACTTTCCCTGGTCGACGTATGCGCCGGTTGCGCTGTCATGATTTTTCCCGCCGTCTGGTTGCTGAAAACCAATTAACTGTTAATGATTTAATCTATCCTGTATTTGTGATGGAGGGCACTAATCGTCGTCAAGAGGTGCCCTCTATGCCAGGGGTGTATCGTCTGACGATGGATCTTTTGCTGAAAGAAGCTGAAGAGATTGCTCGATTGGGGATTCCTGTATTGTCTCTGTTCCCCGTTATTGAAGCAGATAAAAAATCTCTGGGTGCGGAAGAAGCTTATAACCCTGATGGGTTGATTCAACGTACGGTTCGTGCGTTGAAAAATGCTGTTCCTGAACTAGGGTTGCTAACTGATGTAGCATTAGATCCATTCACTACACATGGTCAGGATGGGATCATCGACCAAGATGGTTATGTAATGAATGATGTCACCAAAGAGATCTTGGTCAAACAGGCATTGTCACATGCAGAAGCTGGTGCTGAGATTGTGGCGCCGAGCGACATGATGGATGGGCGTATTGGTGCAATCCGTGAACTGTTTGAAACGGAAGGACATGTAAATACTCAAATTATGGCTTACTCCGCTAAGTATGCTTCTAGTTATTATGGCCCATTCCGTGATGCAATCGGTTCAAATCGTAATTTGAAAGGGGGCAATAAAAAAACCTATCAGATGGACCCTGCGAATAGTGATGAAGCATTGCAGGAGATTGCACAGGATTTGCAGGAAGGCGCTGACACTGTAATGGTAAAACCAGGTATGCCCTACCTGGATGTTATTCGCAGGGTAAAAGAGACATTTGGTGTACCAACCTTTGCTTATCAAGTATCTGGCGAATATGCCATGCACATGGCTGCTATCCAGAATGGTTGGTTACAAGAACAGGTAATTGTGGAGTCTCTGTTATGCTTCAAGCGCGCTGGAGCAGATGGTGTACTGACCTATTTTGCGAAACAGATTGCTCAACAATTATATGAACAGAAACGTTAATACTTGATTAAAAACGGGCGAATGCAAATTCTGCCCGTTTTTTATTTGGTTAAATTTTCACAAACTGCTTATTGTTAAGTGCCTTAGGTAATTGTTTATTCAGAATATTAAGTAACAGAATAGAACGGGTTTCTCCATCTGGCTCATTGTAGATAGCTTGCAATCCTTCAAAAATACCTTCGGTGATTAATACGGTATCGCCAGCCACAGGTGTATCTGGTGATACATATTCTTGCTCAGTTGCTGATACGATCTCTTTAATCAGTGTTTCCGGTACGATAGCAGGGTGCACGCCAAAACGGACAAAGTGGCTAACACCGCGTGTTGAATTGATAGTTGTAGTATGAATAATTTCAGGGTCAAACTGAACAAACAGATAATTAGGAAAAAGTGGTTCTATATTCACAGTACGTTTACCACGGGTTATTTTTTCAATTCTCGCGGTAGGAGTCAGGCAAGCAACATCCTGTCGTTCCAGATTTTCTATTGCTCGTGAAATTTGCCCACGTTTACAGTAAATGAGGTACCAGTTTTCCATCTTTATTTAACCTTAATCCAATGACTATTAAGCATAGCAAAATAGAAAAGGGCATTACAGGCATTATCTTAGTGATAATTGTTTAATAATGCATATTTATTGTTATGAGTGGGTCCTATGTTTTTCAGTAAAAAAGCGATGAGTAATATTTTGGTAAGTAACAGATAAAGTAATTAATATAAAGTTGGTTGTTATTTGTTCAGAAAATATTAATAAAAGAAAAATATCAGTATTTCTGTTGAGTAATTGCAAAATTTGATAGTCATTGAGTAGTCATATGGGAAATCCGTGGTGATCGATTGGCTGCATCTTGTGCAGTGAACCCAGAGGAGATAGTGATAGTATTATTTCTGTGGTAAGAGTAAAGGTATCGAGATGTTCCAATGCAATATACCCGTCATCTTTCAAGTTGCCTCTTTGTTGGCTGCACTCGCCCACCCCGGTCACATAGTTCTCTATGCTCCCGGGGATTCACTCCCTTGCCGTCGCGATGCATCTTGAAATCCATAGGGTATATGTTCCAACTAAACATCTTACTAGGCAATTTAATGCTCAAATATTAACTTATTAGCCTCCATTTCGTTGTATTTGACTTTAAGGTCGCAAGGTTGAATTAACCTCATTGCTTTTTAGTAACTTATTGGTTTACTTTGTAGTCTTCTGAAAAAAACACAAAAAAGCTGAGTGGGATGGCTTATAATGTTTTCCCCCTTAAAAACCGGCATAAATGAATAGTATGAAATACCGTGACTTAAGAGATTTTCTAACCTTATTGGAGCATAAAGGTGAGTTGAAACGCATCAGTTTTGAAGTTGATCCTTATTTGGAGATGACTGAGATTGCAGATCGTACCCTTCGCGCTGGTGGGCCTGCCTTGTTGTTTGAAAATCCCAAAGGTTATTCGATGCCTGTATTGTGTAATTTGTTCGGTACTGCTGAGCGTGTTGCTATGGGAATGGGGCAGAAAGATGTTAAAGCTTTGCATGATGTGGGTAAGCTGCTAGCTTTTTTGAAAGAACCCGATCCTCCGAAAGGTTTTCGTGATTTACTGGATAAGCTACCGAAATTTAAGCAAGTCCTTAATATGCCAACTAAACGGCTTAATACTGCGCCTTGTCAGGAACATGTTTCGGTTGGTGACGATGTAGATTTAACCCGTATTCCGATTATGCACTGTTGGCCAGAGGATGCTGCGCCGTTGATTACTTGGGGGCTGACAGTCACTCGTGGCCCGAATAAAGAGCGGCAAAATCTTGGTATCTATCGTCAGCAAGTCTTGGGTAAAAATAAACTCATTATGCGCTGGTTATCTCATCGTGGTGGTGCGCTTGATTTTCAGGAATGGTGTCAGGCACATCCAGGAGAACGTTTCCCGGTGGCTGTTGCTTTGGGGGCTGATCCAGCGACAATATTGGGGGCTGTGACGCCAGTTCCTGATACATTATCGGAATATGCATTTGCCGGGTTATTAAGAGGATATAAAACAGAAGTTGTGAAATGTCTTTCAAATAACTTGGAGGTACCAGCAAGTGCTGAGATCGTATTGGAGGGGTATATTGAGCCTGGCGAGTTAGCCCCAGAAGGGCCATATGGTGACCATACGGGCTATTATAATGAAATCGATATGTTCCCGGTGTTCACTGTGACACATATTACTCAGCGCCATGATGCTATTTATCACTCGACTTATACTGGCCGCCCGCCGGATGAACCTGCTGTGTTGGGGGTTGCATTGAATGAGGTGCTGGTACCGATTTTACAAAAACAGTTTCCTGAAATTGTCGATTTTTATCTGCCTCCTGAAGGTTGTTCCTATCGTCTTGCCGTCGTGACTATGAAGAAACAATATCCGGGTCATGCCAAGCGAGTCATGATGGGGGTTTGGTCATATCTACGGCAATTTATGTATACAAAGTTTGTTATCGTTTGTGATGATGATATCAATGCCAGAGACTGGAACGATGTCATTTGGGCAATCACTACGAGGATGGATCCGGCAAGAGATACAGTATTAATGGAGAATACTCCGATAGATTATCTCGATTTTGCATCACCCGTTTCAGGATTGGGTTCGAAAATGGGAATGGATGCAACGAACAAATGGCCGGGAGAGACGCAGAGGGAATGGGGACGTCCTATTGTGATGAGTGAAGAAGTGCGTACCCGCGTCGACAAAATCTGGGATGAATTAGATATTTTAGGACCATAAGAGGGAACGCATGACAACACTGAGCTGCAAAGTAACCTCTGTAGAGGCTATTACTGATACGGTTTATCGGGTACGGTTACTTCCTGATTCTCCGTTCTCATTCCGTGCCGGTCAATATCTGATGGTGGTAATGGGTGAGAGAGATAAGCGTCCGTTTTCAATGGCATCAACACCTTCAGAAAAGGAGTTTATTGAATTACATATTGGTGCTTCTGAATTGAATTTGTATGCAATGGCGGTGATGGATAGAATTCTGGATCAGAAAGTGATCGATATTGATATCCCTCATGGTAAAGCTTGGTTTCGTCAAAGCAGCACTAATCCGCTGTTATTAATTGCAGGCGGTACGGGGTTTTCTTATACCCGTTCTATATTACTGACAGCGTTGGAAGAACAACCTGAACGCCAGATCTCTATGTATTGGGGAGGCAGAGAATCACAACATTTATATGATCTTACTGAATTACAGCTATTTACAGAGCGCTACCCTAATTTGAAGGTTGTTCCGGTTGTTGAACAGTCAGAGAATGGTTGGTGTGGACGTACAGGAACAGTGCTTAAAGCGGTACTAGAGGATTTTGGTAGTTTGGCCAATTATGATATCTACATTGCAGGGCGATTTGAAATGGCAAAAATTGCTCGCGAGCGCTTTTGTGGTGAGCGTGATGCTTCTACTGACAACATGTATGGTGATGCTTTCGAATTCATTTAAAATAATAATAAAAAAACCCGCCCCTGACAGGCGGGAATTACGGCAACAACGACTCAGTTATAATAATTCTTACAGATAAGTTCTTAATCCATTCTTTCTATAATGGTGGCGATACCTTGGCCTAAACCGATACACATGGTTGCCAGGCCAAACTGAACATCGCGGCGTTCCATTAAGTTCAACAATGTTGTTGTGATGCGAGCACCTGAGCAGCCTAGTGGGTGACCAAGAGCAATTGCGCCACCATTCAGGTTAACTTTGTCATCCATACTGTCCAACAAATTCAGGCCTTTCAGGCAGGCAAGTGACTGAGCAGCAAATGCTTCGTTTAGTTCAATCACGCCAATATCACCCAGTTCTAAACCTGCTTTTTTGAGCGCCATTTGTGTAGCAGGGACCGGGCCATATCCCATAATGGAAGGATCGCAACCAACAGCTGCCATAGAACGGATACGGGCGCGAGGTTTCAGTCCCAGATTCTTGGCATAGCTTTCACTGGTTATCAACATTGCAGACGCACCATCGGATAAAGCAGAAGAGCTGCCTGCTGTGACTGAGCCTGTTACTGGATCGAATACAGGGCGCAGGGCGGCTAGATCTTTTAGATTAGCATCCGAACGGATTACCTCATCGTAATCAAACAATTTCAATATGCCATCGGCATCGTGACCATAAATTGCTGATATTTCATTGGAGAATGCGCCTGATTGCGTTGCTTGTGTAGCACGTTGGTGCGAACGAAGCGCAAATTCATCTTGCATTTCACGGCTGATATGGTGAATCTTTGCCAACATTTCAGCGGTTAAGCCCATGACTCCTGCGGCCTTGGCAACACTCAGACTCATTTTAGGATGGAAATCCACGCCATGTGTCATTGGAACGTGACCCATGTGCTCTACACCACCAATCAGTGTGACATTAGCTTCTCCGGTCATGATCATACGAGCGCCATCATGCAGCGCTTGCATTGATGAACCGCACAGCCGGTTAACAGTCACGGCTGGTACAGAGTGAGGGATATCCGCCAGTAAAGCTGCATTACGGGCAATGTTGAAACCTTGCTCTAGAGTTTGCTGTACACAGCCCCAGTAGATGTCATCGATTTCGTGTTGCTGTATTGCCGGATTACGTTTAAATAGCTCTTTCATCAGGTGAGCGGAGAGATCTTCAGCCCGGACCTGACGGAATGCACCACCTTTTGAGCGCCCCATTGGGGTGCGGATGCCATCAATAATGACTACATTTTCCATGTTTCCAGACCTCACGCTGTTTTTCCGGTGCTGACAGCAATCGTTGCTGCTGTAGAGTAGTAACTTTCATTACGTTCAGCTTTGGCTTTCAGACCAGGTGGTACCTGATAAAGAGCACCGAGGTGAGCATAATTTTCAGCCATTTTTACGTAAGCCGCTGTTCCCATTGTTTCCAGATAACGGAAAACACCACCGTGGAATGGAGGGAAACCAAGGCCATAAACCAGAGCCATATCGGCTTCTGCCGGGCTGGCAATGACACCTTCTTCCAGACAACGGACAACTTCGTTGATCATCGGGATCATAGTACGAGCAATGATCTCTTCACCGGAGAAATTACTCTTCTGTTGGCAGATAGTTGCCAGCAGTTGGTCTGTTTGCTCGTCCTGCTCTTTTTTAGGCTTACCTTTCTTATCTTGAGTGTACTTGTAGAAACCAAGGCCGTTTTTCTGCCCGTAACGTTGATTGTCATATAAAACATCAATGGCATCTTTATAATCACGCTGCATACGATCTGGGAACCCTTGGGCCATGACTGATTGAGCATGATGTGCAGTGTCAAGACCAATAACATCAATGAGATAAGCAGGACCCATTGGCCAACCAAATTCTTTCTCCATGATTTTGTCTATTTGGCGGAAATCACCACCATCACGCAATAGCAGACCGAAGCCAAGGAGATAAGGAAGCAGTACCCGGTTTACAAAGAACCCTGGACAGTCGTTAACGACGATCGGAGTTTTACCCATTTTGCTGGCATAGGCGACTACGGTTGAAATTGTCTTTTCAGAAGTTTTTTCACCGCGAATGACTTCAACCAACGGCATGCGGTGTACCGGGTTGAAGAAATGCATACCACAGAAATTTTCCGGGCGTTTTAGGGAATTAGCTAATTCTGAAATTGGAATTGTTGATGTGTTGGAAGCTAGGACACAATCTTCATTAACCAGAGTTTCAGTTTCTGATAGTACAGCCGCTTTGATTTTAGGATTCTCTACTACAGCTTCAACCACGATTTGAGCCTGTTCGATACCGGCATAATTTAAGGTAGGTTGAATAGAAGAGAGGGTTCTCGCCATTTTTATAGCATCTAGACGGCCTCGTTCAAACTGCTTGTTTAGAAGTTTCGCGGCTTCATTCATACCTAATTCAAGGGCTTGCTGGCTGATGTCTTTCATCATGACAGTAATCCCTTTGCGGGCAGATTGATAGGCTATACCACCACCCATAATTCCAGCACCAAGAACTGCGGCATACTCAGGTGTTGTGACTTCTTTCAGATGTTTTTTTGCCAGTCCTTTTACGTACTGGTCATTAAGAAAAATACCCACTAAGGCACGGGCAACATTTGTCTGTGCTAAAGGAATGAAGCTGGCGGTTTCCTGTTTCAATGCTTCATCACGACCAAATGTCGCGGCTTTTTCTATGGATTTAACTGCGGTGATAGGAGCTGGATAATGAGGGCCGGCGACTTTCATCACCATACCTTTTGCCACACTAAAACTCATGCCTCGTTCAATTTCATTGAGTTTCAAAGGCTCTAATTTTGGCTGGCGTGCGGCTTTCCAGTTAAGGTTCCCTGCAATTGCTTGTTCCAGCATTGATACTGCGGAATCAACCAGTTTTTCTTTGGGAACAACAGCATCAATCAAACCGTTTTTCAATGCTTCTTCTGCCCCAATGTCTTTACCTGCGGCAATGATATCCAGTGCATTATCAGTCCCGATCAGGCGTGGAAGGCGAACTGAGCCACCAAAACCAGGCATAATACCAAGTTTGGTTTCTGGCAGTCCAATACGTACATCCGGGGAAGCTACACGGAAATCTGTAGACAGAACACATTCACATCCACCACCAAGAGCATAACCGTTTATTGCTGAAATGGTTGGTACAGGTAAATCTTCTATCCGGTTAAAAATGCTATTTGAAAAGTTAAGCCATTCTTGCAGCTTTTCTACAGGTGAATCGAATAAAGAGAGGAATTCAGTAATATCTGCGCCAACAATAAATGCGGCTTTTTCAGAGCGTAATAAAACGCCTTTCAGTCCCGTTTGTTGCTCTAGGCTGGCAACAGCCTTATCGAGAGAGGCAACGGTTTTAGTATCTAGTTTATTAATTGCGGCTGGGGCATTGAAAACCAGTTCAGCAATGTCATCTTTCAGCCAGCTTACTTGAATTGTTTCACTTTGATAGAGCATGTCGTTCTCCTAAATGAGCGCATACCATCTGGTATGACCAGATGGGTTTGATTGTGGTTATTATGTTAAGTAAATGCAAATGAGTGATTAGTTTTTTGCAAGGGTGATCACAAGTGAGATTTGTATCTCATTGGCAATAATTGTTTTTATATCTTGATAAATAAGGTGTTAGTGGGGGTCGATAAATTGAGAGGATTTTTGGGTGATACCTGCAAATATCAACGGCTGTGATAAGCTAATGGTTTAGCCATAAAATAAAAAAGGTCAATTGAAATGGAAAAGTTGGCATCTCTGTACCACGAACATATCTCTACATTACAGCAACGTACCTGTGAAGCATTGGCCCGTAATCAATTTGGTGCTTTGCTTATTCACTCTGGTGAGTTACAGCGTATTTTTCTTGATGACAGAGACTACCCTTTCAAAGTTAACGCTCACTTCAAAGCTTGGGTACCAGTAACTAAAGTGCCTAATTGCTGGTTGTGGGTAGATGGTATTAATAAACCTAAATTATGGTTTTACTCGCCGGTAGATTATTGGCACAGCGTAGAACCGATGCCGACTAGCTACTGGACTAAAGAAGTTGAAATGATTCATCTGGCAAATGCTGGAGATATCAATTCAGCGTTAAGCACTTATGTGAAACAGAATGTTGCTTACATCGGTTGTTCACCGCAAAGAGCAGAAGAGATTGGTTTCTCTGAACGCAATATTAATCCAAAGTCTGTTCTTGATTATTTGCATTTCCATCGTTCATACAAAACAGATTATGAACTAGTCTGTATGCGTGAAGCGCAAAAAACGGCTATTGTCGGGCACTTGGCAGCTTATGAAGCATTTCAGGCTGGGATGAGTGAATTTGATATTAATATCTCTTATCTTATGGCAACAGGTCATCGTGATACAGATGTGCCTTATAACAATATTATTGCTATGAATGAGAATGCGGCTGTTTTGCATTACACTGCATTGCAGCACAATGCACCTTCGGATATTCGTAGTTTCCTGATTGATGCCGGTGCTGAATATAATGGCTATGCAGCAGATATCACCCGCACTTATTCAGCAAAAAGTAATAATGAATTTGCTTCTCTAATTAAAGATATGGATGCTGAACAAAAAGCGTTAATTAGTACAATTAAAGCAGGAACTCGCTATACCGAATATCATATTCAGATGCATCATCGGATTGCTAAGTTGTTGAAAAAATATGGTATCGTGAAAGATGTCAGTGAAGAAGTCATGGTTGAAAAAGGGCTGACAACGCCATTCTTTCCACATGGCATTGGTCACCCTCTTGGATTACAGGTCCATGATGTGGCAGGGTTTATGCAGGATGATACAGGTACACATTTAGCCGCTCCGGATATGTATCCTTATCTGCGTTGTACCCGTATTCTAGAACCTCGCATGGTGCTGACTATCGAGCCAGGCCTTTATTTCATCGAATCGCTGCTTGCATCTTGGCGTGAAAGTGAGTTCAGCAAACATTTTGACTGGAATAAAATTGGGACGCTTAAACCTTTCGGTGGTATTCGTATTGAAGACAATATTGTGATCCATGAAAATAAAGTGGAAAACATGACTCGGGATCTTCAATTGCCATAATGAAGCCTTATTTGATACCCGCAGCTTCAGTGAGTTTTACTGAAGAGATTAAAAAAAGTCGCTTTATTACCTTGCTGGAGCATACTGACGGGGTGGATGAGGCTAAAGCGTTTATCCAGAAAATCAAAGCTCAGTACCCTGATGCCCGCCATCACTGCTGGGCATTTGTTGCTGGTGCACCGGATGATTCACAACAGTTGGGTTTTTCAGATGATGGGGAACCTTCAGGAACCGCAGGTAGGCCGATACTGTCCCAACTTATGGGAAATAATATCGGTGAAATAACCGCGGTTGTTGTTCGCTATTTTGGTGGAATAAAATTAGGTACCGGTGGGTTGGTAAGGGCATATGGAAGTGGTGCCCAACAGGCGCTGAAATTGCTGGAGACAAAAAATAAGGTTCCACAGAAACTCTGTTCCTTGCAGTGTGAATATGCCCATATCTCTATGATTGAACAGTTATTACAGAAATCATCAGGGCAAATTATTTCCAGTGAGTATGCAGAGAATGTTACTTTGCGAATTTCACTTCCAGCTACCTTAGTGGGGGAAGTCGGTGATAAATTACGTGATCTAAGTCGCGGTGTACTGTATTTAACACCTGATCTGTAAATATTCTCTGTAACTGGATTTCTAAGGAACCAGCTAAATGCATTTTCGTGCCATAACCCGTATTGTTGGGCTGCTTGTCATTCTTTTCTCTGTCACCATGATAATTCCAGGGTTGGTAGCACTTATCTATCGTGATGGCGCTGGGCGTGCATTTAGTCAGACATTTATTTTTGCCTTAATTATCGGTTTGATGCTTTGGATACCAAATCGGGAGCAAAAACATGAATTAAAGCCCCGGGAAGGGTTTCTTATCGTTGCTTTGTTTTGGACAGTACTTGGTAGTGTTGGGGCTTTACCTTTCATTTTTTCTGAACAGCCAAATCTTTCTATTACAGATGCATTTTTTGAATCTTTTTCCGGTTTAACAACAACGGGTGCTACGACACTGATTGGGCTTGATTCCTTGCCTAAAGCGATTCTTTTCTACCGGCAGATGCTGCAATGGTTAGGTGGTATGGGTATTATAGTGCTGGCTGTTGCAATACTGCCTCTACTTGGGGTTGGGGGAATGCAGCTCTATCGGGCTGAAATGCCTGGCCCCTTGAAAGATAATAAAATGCGCCCGAGAATTGCTGAAACGGCAAAAACTTTATGGTTGATTTATGTGTTACTGACAATCGCCTGCTCTTTAGCGTTATGGGCTGCGGGTATGTCAGTTTTTGATGCCATTTCTCACAGTTTTTCAACTATCGCAATTGGTGGATTTTCTACACATGACGCGAGTATTGGTTATTTCAATAGCCCCGCGATAAATACCATTATTGCGATTTTTCTACTGATTTCTGGTTGTAACTTTGGTTTGCACTTCGCGGTATTAACGGGACGTAGCCTGACAGTATATTGGCGGGACCCTGAATTCCGTATGTTTATCTCCATTCAATTAGTGCTTGTTATTATTTGCACTCTGATCTTATGGCATCACGCTATTTATAAGTCGGGGATAGAGACACTAAACCAAGCTTTTTTCCAGGTTGTTTCAATGGCGACAACAGCAGGGTTCAGCACAGATAGTTTTGCTCGTTGGCCATCATTTTTGCCAATACTGCTGTTGTGTTCCGCTTTTATTGGGGGTTGTGCAGGTTCGACGGGAGGAGGACTGAAGGTGATTCGTATCTTACTGCTATTCCTGCAAGGTTCCCGTGAATTGAAGAGATTGGTTCATCCAAATGCGGTTTATACCCTCAAGCTAGGGCGAAGAGCATTACCTGAAAGAATTATTGAAGCTGTTTGGGGATTTTTCTCTGCTTATGCTTTGGTATTTATCATTAGTTTATTATTACTTATCGCAACTGGTGTAGATGAACTTTCTGCGTTTTCTGCAATAGCCGCTACACTAAATAATCTAGGGCCAGGGTTGGGTGTTGTTGCGGATAACTTCACTGCAATGAATCCGGCAGCCAAATGGATATTAGTTATAACGATGTTGTTTGGTCGCTTGGAAGTATTCACTTTATTAGTTTTATTTACACCAACCTTCTGGCGTGAATAGTCTATTGGGAGAGGGATATGGCTATGAATTGTTTATTACTTTATTCCAGTCGGGATGGACAGACTAAGAAAATCATTACCCGCATTGCTGAAAATCTACGCAGATCAGGGAAGGTATGCGAGCTCAGAGATTTAGCAACAGTAAAAACGATCAATTTGGAATCTTATGACAAGATTATGATTGGAGCTTCGATCAGGTATGGTCATTTCAATTCGGCACTGAAAAAGTTTGCAATCTGTCATCAACAACAACTTAATAAAATGCCAACCGCATTTTTTGGCGTAAATTTGACAGCAAGGAAGCCAGAGAAACGTACACCAGAAACGAATGTGTATGTTCGTAAGTTTCTATTTAATACCCCGTGGAAGCCAGATTTGTGTGGTGTTTTTGCTGGTGCATTACTTTATCCTCGTTATCATTGGTTGGATCGGATAATGGTTAAAATAATTATGAAAATGACCGGTGGGGAAACTGATACAACTAAAGAAGTTGAATATACCGACTGGCAGCAAGTTGATCATTTTACCAATGATTTCCTTAAAATAGTGAGTGAAAAATGACTGATTTGTTCTTTTTATCAGTGTTTTGTTGAAAAAATCCGCGAATAAAAGTTTTTTTCAAATAAACGCTTGCCAGCGCCAAAGAACGCCCTATAATGCGCCACCACTGACCGACACAACGCTGATAAACATTGTGAGGTCGGGCAGAGAAAGCGGCAATAAGCGCTTGACTCTGCGGGCGAAAAGCGTAGTATACGCAGCCCGGCTGAACGAGAATGTCACTTTTTATTTCAGCCTGCTCTTTAACAATTAATCAGACAATCTGTGTGGGCACTCACAAGACCGTATCACAAAAAAATACGTTTTAAAGTCTTGAAGAGTGAACAACAGTTAATTCATTACGAAATAATTTAGTAACGTTATTTTGGCAGGATAACGCG
>NZ_CAWNXG010000034.1:53889-53992 GCF_963878145.1 Photorhabdus sp. S10-54
CAGTACGGCGAGGTGTAGCGCAGTGAAGCCGACAAAGTTAGCCAAACAAAAGAGCGTTACGCAGTGAATTCTTTGAGCATCGAGCGTTGAATTGAAGAGTGTG
>NZ_CAWNXG010000035.1:0-53360 GCF_963878145.1 Photorhabdus sp. S10-54
CGACATCGCAGAAGAGTTCAACTAGTTTATCCATGCCTGTTCCTAATAAGATCGTTTTTTTCTTGGTCGAAAATTTTGATCTTGGAACAGGCACTTAGTTCCATTTTTTTATCCAGAGTTCAGGTTATTTAATTCCTTCCATTTGAATCAAATACAGTATTGCGGATTCAATAAAATGTTACGAATAGTTTAATTCTGATGAATTCGGATATAACGCCATAACCGATTCAGGTCGAAATTGAATTAGCGTCAGGATAAATTTAGCCCTGCATAATATGATTACTATGGCTAAATACTCTGATGAACTCATAAGTGTCGCCCGTTCTTTATACCTGCGGCGATATACTCCGGCAGAAATTGCCCATGAATTAAATCTGCCGAATCGGCGGATCATTTATTATTGGGCGGAAAAATGGCATTGGGCGGATATGCTCAGCTATGAAAGTGTATCGAAGCCATTAACCGCCGGATTGCCGTGCTCAGTGAACGCAATAATAAAACCACACTGGAATTAGACGAACTCGACCGATTAATTGCCCATCATATAAAACTGATGACACAGGAAAATAAGCATAAAGAAAAGCTGGCCGAAATTAAGGTGCAAGAAAAATCAGGCGGTGATTATATCCTATCCAGTGATGGTGAACCCAAGAAAAAGAAACGCTATCGTAAAAATGATATTTCGACACTGACTAAAGAAGATTTACAGAAATTTGTCGATAAGACGCTTTTCGGCTATCAAAAACATTTGCGCAATAATCTGGCAAAACAGATTAGAAATATCCTCAAGAGTCGGCAAATTGGCGCGACCTGGTATTTCGCCTTTGAAGCATTCGAAAATGCCGTGTTAACTGGCGATCCTCAAATATTCTTATCCGCCTCAAAACCACAAGCAGAAGTTTTTCGCTCGTATATCGTCAATATCGCTGAACACTTCTTCGGTGTAACGCTGACAGGCAACCCTATTCGACTCAGCAACGGCGCCGAACTGCGTTTTCTGTCAACCAATAAAAACACGGCACAATCCTATTCCGGCCATCTGTATTGTGACGAATATTTTTGGGTTCCCGACTTCAAGCGGCTAAATGAAGTTGCCTCCGCAATGGCAACCCATGACAAATGGTGTACCACCTATTTTTCAACCCCTAGCGCCAAAACCCATCCCGCCTATCCATTTTGGATGGGTGACGAATGGCGCGGCAATGATCCCAAACGTAAGAACATTGAATTTCCCTCTTTTAATGAACTGCGTGACGGTGGTCGTGATTGCCCTGATGGTCAATGGCGCTACGTCATTACGCTGGAAGATGCCATTAAGGGCGGATTCAACCTGGCATCCATTGAAAAACTGCGGAACCGCTATAACCCAGATACATTTAACATGTTGTATATGTGTGTGTTTGTTGATAGTGGCGCCGCTGTTTTCAAATATCACCAACTGGAAAAATGCGGCACTGATATCCATCTCTGGGAAGACCATGATCCTAACGCACTGCGTCCCTTCGGGGATCGCGAAGTCTGGGGCGGCTTCGACCCGGCCCATTCTGGCGATACTTCCACCTTTGTCATTGTTGCCCCGCCCATGATGGCGCCCGAAGTTTTTCGGGTATTAGCAACGTTCTACTGGCAAGGCATGAACTGGAAACATCAGGCGAAACTGATCGAAGATCTCTTCAAGCGCTACAGATTCACCCACATCGGCATTGATACCACGGGGATTGGTCATGGTGTCTATGAAATGGTGCAAGACTTCGCCCCCCGACAAACCCACGCTATCCACTACAATCCGCAAAGCAAAAACCAACTGGTCATGAAAATGATTGATGTGGTCAGTGAGGAGCGTATCGAATGGGATGTGGAACAAAAAGAAATTCTCGCCTCATTTCTGGCTATTCGGCACACCACGACAAAAAAAGGCGGCAGCATGACCTTTGTCGCTGACCGTTCGCGGGAAACCGGACACGCTGACGTCTTCTGGGCAATCGCTCATGCCCTGATAAATGAGCCATTAAATTACGACAAGAAACGCACCTCTAAATACACATTTGCAAAGGTTGCATGATGAAGAAAAAGTTAAGGAAAACCCGTGCACATTCCCCACGCACAAACGACCGTCAACGGAAAATGAGTTTAATCACACTGGGCAAACCAGAACCAATACTCACCACTAGGACGGATTACCAGGAAATCTGGTATAACAATGATTATGACCACTACACACTACCGATTGATCGTTTAGCCCTAGCACAACTGGCTAACATGAACGGTCAACATGGCGGTGTACTCTATGCCCGCCACAATATGATTGCTTCAGACTATCTCGGAGTTCGCGGCGGAGTAAGCCATGAACAATTCAAATCCGCTGTGATTAACTTCCTGATTTTCGGTGACGTAGCGATCCTGAAAGTCCGTAACTTCTGGGGTGATGTAGTCACACTAGAGGTCTTACCCTCGCTATACCTGCGCCGCCGTAAGGATGGGGATTTTGTGGTATTACAGGAGGGAGAGCCGTTGGTTTACTCACCGGAAGAAGTCATTTTTATCAAGCAATATGACCCACAACAACAAGTTTACGGATTGCCGGATTATATCGGCGGAATTCATGCGGCACTGCTCAACTCAGAAGCCACCGTCTTCCGCCGTCGCTATTACCATAATGGCACCCACACTGGCGGTATCATTTACACCAATGACCCGAATATCTCTGATGAGACCGAAGAGGAAATTATCCGAAAATTGCAACTCAGCAAAGGGATCGGGAATTTCGAAACTATGTTTGTCAACATTCCCAACGGCGACCCTGACGGCATTAAATTTATTCCGGTGGGTGATATTTCAGCCAATGATGAATTTGCCAATGTGAAAAGTATCAGCTCGCAAGATGTGCTGACCGCTCACCGATTCCCGGCGGGACTGGCGGGGATTATCCCGACCAATGTCGGCGGGTTGGGTGATCCGGAAAAAGCCCGTGAGGTCTATCGCCAGGATGAAGTTATCCCCGTTCAAAATATGTTCATGAATGCGATAAATACCTATGATGTGCCCGAAATATTACATATCCGTTTTAAACAAGATCGCGTAAGTTCGTGTGCAAAACGCGCAAAAAACAGGTAAAATTACCGAAAATGGATACTTTGGGAATGAGGAATATGCGCGTATTAAAAATTATCTGCCCTGAGTGCGGCGCTAAGGCGGTTATTCGCAAGACGAATCGGAAGCACTGTGAAATTGCTGATCTGTACTGCGCGTGTTCCAGTGTTGAATGTGGTTATACATTTGTTATGAATTTGACGTTTTCGCACACGCTAAGTCCCAGTGCAAAAACAGGTGATAAACTGTTGCAGACCGTGATTAACAACCTCAACCCGCAACAGCGTCAAATGGCATTGGATCTATTAAAAGTCCGTCCTACTGCATAATTCTGAGCCACTACTTAGTGGCCTTTTAGTTTTTACATTTGAGATTATTTCTTTTCTGACCTGCTCAGCAAGTTCTGCAATCCAATCAAATGCCACTTGCCGTTCTCGACTATTACAAATACCTGAACTACCAACTTTAGCAATTAATTCAATCCGTTCCAGCACAGCCAGCTTATTCAGATAATCTGACATCATATTTTTACCGTCCCATTTACTGTATTTATATACAGTTTAATTTAATATAATTAACAAATGCATCAATTTCATTGAGAAATAATTAGTTATGTGACCTCAATCGGCCCTCGGTTAATTTTTCGCAACATAGTCAAATAATGACCTTTTGGATCACGGAATATCCCGGAAATATCACCCCCCAATTTTTCACTTAACCTACTCATTATCATTTTTATTGTTTCAGTATGCGTTTTTTTAACTTTATGTAGATGACCGAACATAGATAAACAATAACGCTGTCCATCTACGACTATGCGACTCCCCAGGGCAAGATCACGAACGTTTATTAACCACAAAATGATTAATTAACGCACTGACATTGATTGATTAATGAACTTTGTTAGTCATTAATGAGCCTTGAATGTTCAAAATTTAACCAAAATGAATGATAAATGCACACTTATGCTATCGCCCTGAATAACACACTCGTTGCCTTGATAAGATTTACTGCTCGAATCAGATTACACATTTCCTCATTGGTTAATTGATATAATTCCAGTTCATGCCGATCTATAGGAATGCGAGCAAGATAGAAGATAGCCGCTAACAAACGCTTGTGATCAACGTAGCGCTCATTACGTTTATCATGCATTTCATCAATAAAAATAGCCAACTCTTTATTATCAGAGTTAAAATGCTGCGCTCTTATCTGAGCAATTTTATTTAAACCATTAACGCGCATTTTAAAGGGCATTTCGAAAGCTCGCTGTTCTGTTGATTCAAATTGGTATTCCGTGTTCATATAAACCTCATCGAATCAGGAACAGAATAAAATAAGAAAAAGCAAACAAAACGATTGGATAGATAAATCTATCTTTTTTGGGTTTAAATGACTCACCAGTCAATTTATATTGGTGTTCTTGCTGCTCTAATGCATTCATGCTGACCTCACACTAACAATGCTCCCATACCTGCAACAACATCAACAGCCGAACTGGATGCAGGATTAGTATGCAATCTTGATGAAATGGTGATACCCGCGAAAGTTAATAATCTGATCGCGTTATTAACCGACTTCTTAAACTCAGCCACACGGGCATGGTTGAAATGACCACCAGAAACAACAGCACTTGCCAGTTTTCCCACTTCTGCCGTTGCACCTAACAAATAATTCGACATGTTGGAATCACAAATCTCATTCACCGGTACCGATGAGCTGACACTGCAATTGCTCCAGTAATCCATCCAAAATAGATGCGTCTTGCGTTGCATCGGTTAACTTCATTAAGTCAATACAAGTCAGTATGTGAGGCTGTTCAGGATTTAACTTGTTACGCAGCATTTGCGGATTCATTCCGATAACTCCCGAAATTTGAGCTAAGTTGCCCCTATGAACGTTGGCGAATGCCCGGCAAGCGTGATCAAAGTGTGCTTGTTTGGAAACTTGATAATCACACATTGCTATTTTTCTCCAAAAGCGAAGAATTATTACGCTTCAAGTGAAATATCATAGCCACTGAGAGCCTGGATAGTGAGTGCAGCCATGTTGACTTCAACAAGCCCCTTTTTCTGCTGTCCCTTGGGCTTGATTGGCAGTTTGCCATATCCAATCAAACGACGAGCAGTACCGATAGGTGTTCCAGTTCTACGGCAATACTCTGCCAATGGAAGGAAGGGTTCCGGGATAGTAATTGTAATGTTAGGGCGCATAAGGCAAAATCCTCTTGTTAAATATTTTGCAATATTAATAAATATTACTTATTTCTATAATACAGGATTAGATTATCTCGCATTTTGAGAACATCCAACAAATAAGTTGCATTTTGCCGAGATTAAACATGTGAACGATATGGCTAAATTCAACATTGATATGACTGGAGATAGTGCTCCCGTCTTAGACCGAATCATTGAAGCGTATGGATTTACAACAAAGCTGATGCTAGCAGATCATTTTGATATGGCGTCAAGTAGTCTATCCAGCCGGTACAAAAGAGGAGGATTTCCTGCTGATTTAGTTGTTAAATGTATGGCCGAAACAGATGTAAGGCTGGAATGGTTAGCAACTGGACAGGGTAAAAAATATGATGACGATGAATTAGGCATCATGAAGTTATCAAGCCACAAACTAATAGATAGGCAACTGCATCAGTCTGGCTATGTCATGTTTGATGAGGAGATGTTTACCTCTGGCATTCCTCTGCCTTCTGACCCTATTTGTGTCATAGATAACAAAACCCGCTACATTATTGACCGCAAATTTGCCGATGTTTATGACGGTGAATGGCTAGTTAAGATTGAGGGAAAAATCAGTATTCGCGAATTAACTCGAATTCCGGTTAAACGTGTCCGTGTTTCTGGTGTGGGTATGGCTTTTGACTGCGATCTAAATGACATCACAGTCATTGGCCGTGTTGTCACAACAATAAAAAATCACATCTAAGGAATAGTAATGAAAAAATTACTTATGGATTAACTATTTTTTCAGTTTCTACATTTGCTAAGTCAGAAAATTGCCAGAAGACAAAAATCTCATTTCACCAATCAAGGAATCACAAGATAATATGAGTAAAGCATATCAAAAGCTAGTAGAAGATTGTGGAAAATAAGACAATATCAATAAATTAACAAATTCAGGTAAAACTAATTCGTAGTCATGACTTGTATTCTAATTAATTGGAATTTTACTCATGCCAGTCAAAAAACTACCATCAGGTCAATGGGTATCTGATTTTTATATTGAAAACCGTGCCGAAGGCAAACGAGGTAAAAGAGTTCGTAAAAAGTTCGCAACTAAAGGCGAAACGTTGGCCTATGAGCGTTATGAACTTGATAAACTAGGTGGTAAACCATGGGTAGAAACTAATACTAAAGATACCCGTAAATTACGTGACTTGGTTGAAGCCTGGTATAAAGCGCATGGAATTACGTTAAGCGATGGCTCAAAGCGCCATACCACTATGCTCTGAGCGTGTGGGTGTATGGGTGATCCACTTGCTATTGAGTTCACTGCACAACTATTTTCCAAGTACAGAGAACAAAGGCTATCCGGCAAACTCTCCAGAACTAAGCGAGTGGAAAAAGTTTCCACTGGTACAGTCAACCTTGAACTATCCTATTTTCGGGCTGTTTTTAATGAACTAAAGCGATTAGGTGAATGGGAAAGAGCTAACCCTATTGAAAATGTTCGAGCATTCAGAACTGATGAATCCGAAATGGCGTTTTTAACCCATGAACAAATTGATACTTTATTCAAAGCCTGTGAAGAAAGTAGCTCTCAAGATTTATCTCTGATAGTCAAGATAGCGTTATCAACTGGCGCAAGATGGTCAGAAGCCGAAACCCTAACACGCTCACAAGTAACCCAACATAAAATCACATTCGTGAAAACCAAAGGTAAACGCAATCGTACCGTACCCATTAGTCAGGATTTATACAATGAGATTCCCAAGAAGAGAGGAAAGCTGTTTACACCTTGCTATTACGCATTCAAGTCAGCAATAAACAGAGCTAAGATTGAATTACCTGACGGCCAATTATCTCACGTTCTCAGACACACATTCTCATCACATTTTATGATGAATGGTGGCAATATTTTAGTACTACAAAGAATCCTAGGTCATACAGATATAAAAATGACAATGAGATATGCTCACTTTTCACCTGATCACCTTGATGATGCACTGAAACTCAACCCCCTGGCAAAAAGTGTCGCACGAAAAAATAAATATTGTATAATTTTGAGCTTTATTTACACCTAAGGCATTGTTTTTATTGTTAACTTATTATTTTTACAGTCCCTATCACAGTTCTCATAATCGCTTGGTCACTGGTTCAAGTCCAGTAGGGGCCACCAGATTTTTCCTGTAAAAACAGATGGATAGACCACTCAAGCAAGAGTGGTTTTTTTATATCTTTTAGTCAGTGTCTCCTTTTTGTCCCCTGAGAAAATTTTCATACCCCAGTTGTGCCATTGTTCATACACAAGGAAGATTATTTTTTGACCGAACGAACCAAACGCGAAAAAAATTTTCTGCCAATGAAAATATATTTACTTAACTTAGTTGATTTCAATTTTCTAATAGCCACGAGACCGCGCTATTACTGTGTTTTGAAATTTCCTTCGGCTTATCTTCGTGATCTTACTTCTTACGTAATATAGTTACCTGTTTTTCTAATTGCGGGCAAGACCTCGGTTGTTACCCATTTACGAATTCGATAAGGAACGGTTCCTTGTTTGATGGCATCACGGCAGCGGAGTATTAAGATGTACATTCCTGACTCATTGATAATATTGACTCTACCTTGACGACCTAGATTAAATCTAGCCCGTTCATCGTTATCTAAGACTTTCAGTGAATCGGAAGGATTTTTAATACTAAGAATATTACACACATCAATTGCAACAAACCATGCTTCACCGTCAATGTTCATTGCTCTAATTTTGTGAGATTCAAATGCAAATGGAACTACTGAATATTTAGTCATTGCTGATTCCTGTTTGTTTTCTTTGAGATTTTGGTAGACACAAAATGGTGTCGGAAGGCTCAAAACGGCAGTAAGAAACCGCGGATTTATTCCCCTTTTGGGTGTTGTATTAGTCGCCCTCCCGACTTTGAATCGGAGAAATGATAGCCGTACAGTTACCATTAAAAATTAGGCATAAAAAATCCAACACTGACGGGGTTGGTTCTAACCGTGTTTATTGAGGTTTTGAGTCCTCGTGCGACAAACGATAATGAATTGCTATCAGAAGGCCAACTACAATTTTCCATGTGCATTAAGATCTAGTCTCCAGTACGATTTGATCTTGGCTGTCGTACCACGTACGAATACCATATTTCCATATATAGGCAAGGATGTTTTTTATGGAATATCCGGTTGTTATCGAAACTCCCGTATTTAGTAGAGAACGAGTAGAACTGTTAACCGATGATGAATTTAGGCTATTACAGGAACACTTACTAATTTTCTGGATTACCTCCAAATTACAGGTGTGTAAAAGCCCAAAAACTGAAATTTATTAAAAACTTTTCAGTTGGCAATTTCTTCTTGCGCCATCCATGCTGGCGCGATCTGATGAGGCTACTCCGTAAAAAAGTGGCTTTTTTATTTCCAGGGATCAGTAACAACAAAACCGTGACAAAAATTTTCTTAACGGCCCTACTCTTCAACCAAGAAAACAAAGCTACTTTCTAAAGTCTCTGTGCAATAACACTATAAGTCGACACATAGTTTTTCACCTGAGCAACCGAAAAGTTTTCAGCCAGCACACGCAATTCTTCCAGAGGACCATTAACGCCTTCAGGAAAGTTTCGTTCGATGTTGGTCTTAACATCCAACAACCAATGCACCACATCAATATTAGACGGCAATACCCTCATATCCTTAATAACGAAGCCACTTTTCTCCAATACTTGTCTGAAATAACTGGGTGTTTTGCGGTTAGCACAAGCGAGACGATCAATGGTGTCAGGAATATCCGATTTATAGTTATCCAACCCCATATTATAGAGATTATCAGAAATAATCACCTGGCCACCAGCGCTCACCCGTTTGAACAATGCACTCATAGCCTTTTCATACAACAAGTTCGGAAAATGCGAAATGACACCACGAATAATCACCAAATCATAGAGCTCTTGTGGATCAGGTAAACGATCAATATCCTGGGCATTACACAGATACAAGTTAATACGCTCAGAAAGTCCATATTTTGCGTGAAACTTAGCACAATACTGTAACTGCTGCTCACTGATATTCACACCATCCAAACGTGTACATTCAGGAAAACGTTCAGCCAGATATTTTAGGATATAACCCCAGCCACAGCCGATATCCAAGATACGCCGAATTGATGGCCTTTCGGCCTTTGTTTCCAAGCCAGCCAATAACAGCTGACGATCAAAATAACGAATACCTGACTCATCCAATGAAATTGGTGGCTTTGAAGCAGGATCATCGTAAATACCAAACTGGAATAACAGTGTATCGCCAATCACCTTACGCCAGCGTTCTGGATCTTCACAATAAGTTTGTACCACTTTACTTTCGTAGTCGTTGGTGGTTTCCCCCGGGATGATGTGATAGGGCGAGACAGACTCAACATTAGTGCAAAACACATTATCAAAGCTACTCATTAGCTTTTCCTTATTAAACGGTTTTTAAAAGCGTCGCACCCTTAATTTGTCAGGATTTGCGGCGTATTGGTAAATTTCAATGAGATATTCATATCTAATTAATCCAATGCTATGGCTACCGATAAATTACATTGCTATCAAATCAGCCTTTGCCACCCCTCAATATCTTGATACGAAAGGCCATTAATGATTTTTTTGAACCAAACCGTATACACATCAGGAGCATTATTAATTAGCTCTCTCAATTTCAGAGGATTAACCCATTTATAATCGGACACTTCGTCAAGGTTAATTATCGGTTCTTTATCAAAGCGTCCAATAAAAATATGATCATACTCGTATTCAATCAAATCATTAGGAAGTATCGCGTGATAAATAAATGACGAAACCTTTTTCAATGGACAGTCAAAACCCATCTCTTCGCCAAGACGCCGATGTGCAGCGGCCTCCAGAGCTTCACCAACCCTAGGATGACCACAACAGCTATTGGTCCAAAGTCCGGCTGAATGATATTTGGTTGCCGCTCGCTTCTGTAAGAGTAAGTTTCCTTTATTATCAATAATAAAGATAGAAAAGGCCCGATGTAACATACCTTTCTGATGAATATCAGCTTTTCTCGCTGAACCAATGGGATTATCATGTTTATCAACAAGAACAAGCATCTCATCCATTATTAATGGCCTTTATGTGAATTGAATCATATATACCCGTTATCTTTCAAGTTGCCTCTTTGTTGGCTGCACTCACTCACCCCGGTCACATAGTTTTCTATACTCCCGGGGATTCGCTCCCTTGCCGTCGCGATGCATCTTAAAATCCATGGGCATAAAATCATAAATTTTAATTAACAATAAAGTATAATCCATATTCTGCAAGTCCCAAATTAACTTTGCAAGAATAAGGAAATTTTTTCATAATAACATGATATAAATCACAAAATAAAAATATTTTATCCATTCCATTCTGACATTAATGTAAAAACAAAACAAATTAATAGAATAATTATTAATGTTTTAATTAAATGGATTCAAAAAAGAATATATCCAACATTAATCATTTATCGCCGATACTCACCTACTAAATTTGTTACAGATCATGAGCTCGGGTATCACACCAAGTTATAGCCGTTTCTCTCATCTTTCTGGATGTGCTTTTACAACAAAAAACATCACAGAAAACTAAATGAATAATAAACGAATAATAAAAAAACACGAGAAAATCCCCTTAATAACTAAACATTCATTAAACAGCTGTTGATTTTTTATCTTAAAAAAACATAAATAAACATCCGTTGAAGTTTTGTTTAATATCGAAGGAGTATACTCACGGTTTGCAAGTCTTCATTCCCTCCAAGTATTTTTTAGAACTAGATAAAGAAATGAAATATATGTATCAACCTGCCAGTTCAGGAATTCGGCTGTTCACAGATTTAGTCGGAAAAAAAATTAGCCCTAGCCCTCATTGGTATTCTGCCCAGAATCGCACTAAATTTGCCTTACGTAGCGCTCTGATGCCAATATCGACACTAAAACTATTAAACCAGATAGTTAATACGCCGTTCTATCTGGATATTTTGAAGAAACAACCTTGTTTACCTTCTAAATTACATCGCCCTTATCTAAGCATTAACTTCAATAGAGGGCAGACGTTACGTGCAATAAATGAACATTACCAGCTATTATTTACTGGGTTAAATCAGTCTATTGTTAATAAAATATTTCGTTCCAATGCATATCCATTAGCGGTTATCAATGGTAAGAGTGGAACTTACACTATTTTTCTAGATTCTATGGACTGTTTTAATAAAGAAGGTGAGCTTACTCTATTTATTACAACAGAAGATAATAAAACCTTGGCAAGATGCGCTTTCACACTACTCACTATTGCTGGTAAAAAAACACTGTTCATCGGTGGACTACAAGGTTCCAAAGGCGATGCAACCCTTGAAAT
Source organism: Photorhabdus sp. S10-54 (assembly GCF_963878145.1). Classification (NCBI taxonomy): domain Bacteria; kingdom Pseudomonadati; phylum Pseudomonadota; class Gammaproteobacteria; order Enterobacterales; family Morganellaceae; genus Photorhabdus; species Photorhabdus sp. S10-54. Next base: position 11,681 of record NZ_CAWNXG010000035.1, read on the forward strand.
TATCCGCGATGCAACGAAAGATTGTTATGGATTATTTCCAAAACGCTTACTGATTGAATCCATTTGCCGTCTCGCAGCCCACTTTGAATGCCAGCAAATTCTGGCAGCTAGCAATGATACTCACATCTATAAGAGTCTACGCTATTGGCATAAAAAGAAAGACAAATTAGTCGCTGATTACGACTCTTTCTGGGAATCATTAGGTGGAGCAAAGAGAAAAAATAAGGATTTCCATCTCCCCTTATCCATTGAAAGAAAACCGCTTGAAGATATAGCCAGTAAGAAGCGGGCAGAATATCGCCGCCGCTATCAATTACTAGATGAACTGGATAATGGAATGCAGCATTCTCTGCCTTCAAATTAAATCAGAATCAGGCCGCAACCTTTCACAGGACGGCCTAATTTTTGAGATGACTCTTATCTCGGTTTAACCATCAGCCATTCAAGATGTATTTTAACCGCAGGCCATTCACCACTGATAATGCTGTAAACACAGGTATCCCTGATACTGCCATCTTTAGATACACCATGACTACGCAGAATTCCATCAAGTTTTGCACCCAGTCGTTCTATCGCTTTTCGACTCTGATGATTAAAAAAATGAGTGCGAAACTCCACTGCAATACACCCTAATTCTTCAAAAGCGTATTTCAATAGGAGATATTTCGCTTCCGTATTAACATGTGTCCGCTGAACAGAACATGCATACCAAGTATAGCCGATTTCCACCCGGCGGACATCAGAATCAATATTCATATACGTGGTCATGCCAACCGCTTTACTTGTTCGATGATCAACAATCGCAAAAGGCAGCATAGTACCTTTTTTATGTAGCAATAAACGACGCTCAATCTCGCTACTCAGCTCAGCCGGTGAAGGAACACGGGTGTACCACAATTTATGCAATTCACCCTCTTCAATTGCTTGTAAAAATTCATCGTGCCGTTGATGTGTCAGAGGTTCTAAAGTCACCCCTTTTCCTGCCAAAGTTACCCATTCAGTTATCTGTTTTTTCATAATAACCACTGATGTTATAAATTAAGTCAGAATAGAAGAACTCACCCTATTCCGGAATCAAAACCGGAATCGAATTAATATATGGAAAATCAACCCCCTATTAAAGCAAAATCCGCACTTTTAACATCTCAGGTGGCTGTCGCATCATTCAGAAAAAAATACTAAAACTGGGTAAACAAATCGCCTGACTGAATTAGCAAAAACCGCCGTAAACCCTTGCCCAGTGCAGACGGGGATATCAGGCGAAAAGCCCAAAGGGCTTTGAGGCCAGCGTAAATCCGTTGCATCGACGGTTGCGGCCTGAGAAGTGGGAAGCCTCACCGTTTTTTACGGCGGGGAACAGTCACTCTATTCTCTCCATGTAAGAATACAAAACCATGCTACGGACTATCTGGGAAAGTGAACGACTGAAATCGATTATGGCCCACAGTGTGATCTATTTAACCTTTCTAGAACCAATCAACAAAGAGTACATCAACAACTTTTGCATTCAGATTATTTTCACTAACTCTATGACAAAACCTGATTTCATGACCTTCATCACATTCATTTAACATTTTTTTCCCAATTGACCTTATTCCATCTAAATTTGAACCATTACTCATCCGACCACCTGGCGTTTTGTTCCGTGGTTTAAAACACAATAATAATCTGGTTATGATTGACAAACACCCGATGGAGATTGCAATGAGCCATTATCCTCACCTGTTCGCCCCTCTAGACTTGGGGTTCACCACACTAAAAAACCGCATTTTGATGGGATCAATGCACATTGGGCTAGAGGAACATCCCGACCGCGCCCAGAGGCTTGCCCGCTTTTACGCTGAACGGGCAGCCGGAGGCGTGGCATTGATTGTCACAGGCGGCATTTCGCCAAACAAACAAGGTGTTATAGGGAAAGGCACTGCATTCCTGGTAGATGAAAAAGATCTTATTCACCATAAAGTTATTACAGACGCAGTTCATCAGGCTGGTGGAAAAATTGCAATGCAAATCTTACATACCGGCCGTTACAGCTATCAACCTCACCTTGTCGCCCCTACTGCCATTCAAGCACCAATTAATCCATTCATGCCTCGTGAAATGACAGAAGAGGACATTCAGCAAACCATTGCTGACTTCGCTCATTGTGCACAACTGGCGCAACAAGCAGGTTATGATGGCGTAGAAATCATGGGTTCTGAAGGTTATCTGATTAACCAGTTCCTGACTACTCGCACCAACCACCGCCAAGATAAATGGGGAGGAAGTTTTGAAAATCGAATGCGCTTTGCCGTGGAGGTTGTTAAAGCCGTCCGTCAAGCAACAGGAAAAGAATTTATTCTAATCTACCGGCTTTCGATGTTGGATTTAGTCGAGGATGGTTCTAATTGGCAAGAAATCGAGCAACTCGCTGTTGCTATTGAGCAAGCGGGAGCATCTATTATCAATACCGGTATCGGCTGGCATGAAGCTCGAATTCCAACGATTGCCACTATGGTTCCCCGCGCCGGATTCAGTTGGGTAACGCAAAAGCTAATGGGGAAAGTTTCTATTCCACTGATCACAACAAACAGAATTAATGATCCCAACATTGCAGAGCAAGTGCTAGCACAAGGTTGTGCCGATATGGTTTCTATGGCACGACCTTTTCTGGCTGATGCTGAATTTGTTATGAAAGCCCAACAAGGACGGGCCGATGAGATTAACACTTGTATTGGCTGTAATCAGGCATGTCTGGATCAGATTTTTGTCGGTGAAATAGCCTCTTGTTTAGTTAATCCCCGCGCCTGCCACGAAACAGAAATGGCCGCCGAACCAATCACCACACCGAAAAAACTGGCGGTTGTCGGTGCCGGACCTGCCGGATTGTCATTCGCGGTGACCGCTGCCAGTCGTGGTCATCATGTCACTCTGTTTGAACGAGACGGACAGATTGGCGGACAATTTAATATTGCCAAACAGATCCCAGGTAAAGAAGAATTTCATGAAACACTGCGTTATTTTCAGCGTCAGTTAGCAATCCATCATGTTGATGTACGGTTGAACCAGACTGCCACAACCGAAGCACTCTCTGATTTCGATGAAGTAATTATCGCCAGCGGCATTGCGCCTCGCCAACTCACAATTGATGGTATCCATCACGAAAAGGTACTGAGCTACTTAGATGTATTAAGAGATAAGAAAAATGTCGGTCAACGTGTCGCTATCATTGGCGCAGGTGGCATCGGTTTTGATACCGCAGAATATCTGAGTCAACCAGGAAAAAGTTCTAGCCTTGATAGCACCGCTTTCAGTGAAGAGTGGGGTATTGACCATAATCTGACACATCGTGGTGGTTTATCCCCTCAAGGCCCCAAACCGGAATCTTCTCCCCGGAAAATTTATTTATTGCAACGTAAGCCGACAAAGGTTGGTGAAGGACTAGGTAAAACAACAGGTTGGATACACAGAACCAATCTACACCTGCGTGGTGTGAAAATGCTCAACAATATGCAATATTTGAAAATAGATGATCAGGGATTACATATTAGCAGCAATGGTGAACAGCGCTGCCTTGCCGTAGATAATATCGTTATTTGTGCCGGACAAGAGCCACTGAGAGAATTATATCAACCGTTACAGCAAGCGGGAAAAACAGTGCATCTTATTGGTGGGGCAGATGTTGCAACGGAATTGGATGCCCGACGGGCTATCGATCAAGGTACTCGGTTAGGCCTTAAAATTTGATGATAAATAATGACGGTCATAGACAGGCCGTAAAAACAGAGTAAATCCTCAAACCGCGCCTTCCTGGCGCGGATATTTTACTCTTTCTTACCTAATCTTTTTTTAAACCAAAATACTTCAATCAATTAATTACGTTGAGTTAGTTGATCCGATGCCAGACGATCATCCTCAGCCTGACAAACAGCGGCAGTGAACAATACATCGGTAGAAGAGTTCAGACTCGTTTCCGCGGAATCCTGTAATACACCAATAATCAAACCAACTGCCACAACCTGCATAGCCATCTCATTGGAAATCCCAAACATGCTACACGCTAAAGGGATCAACAATAACGATCCCCCAGCCACACCAGAAGCACCACAGGCACAAATTGCAGCAACCACACTCAGTAGAAATGCTGTAGGCAAATCAACCGATATACCTAGCGTATTGACCGCAGCCAGAGTCAATACCGTGATGGTCACCGCAGCGCCTTCCATATTGATAGTTGCGCCTAATGGAATAGAAACTGAATAAGTATCTTCATGCAGATTCATACGGCGGCACATCGCCATATTCACTGGAATATTTGCAGCCGAACTGCGAGTGAAAAATGCAGTTACACCACTTTCACGCAGGCAAGCAAATACCAGCGGATAAGGATTACGACGAATTTTCCAGTAAACAATCAACGGATTTACAATGAGTGCCATAACCAACATACAACCCAGTAATACAACCAGCAGTTGAACATATCCCAGTAAGGCACCAAATCCCGTTTCTGCAATTGTTGCAGACACCAGACCAAAAATACCAATCGGTGCAAGACGAATGACCACGCGAACAACCTGAGTAACCGCCTCAGACATGTCATGAATTAGAGACTTAGTTGAATCCGTTGCATGACGCAGGGCGATACCCAAACCAATAGCCCAAGCAAGGATACCGATATAGTTACCGTTCAGTAACGCGTTTACTGGATTAGCGACAACATTAACCAGTAACCCTTTAATCACCTCCATAATGTTTTCAGGCGGAGACATTTGAGCATCATTGACAGCTAGCACCAGTTGTAACGGGAACATAAAGCTACCGACTACGGCAACCAGAGCAGCAAAAAATGTACCCAAGATATAGAGGATAAGGATTGGACGAATATTGGTTTTTTGGCCTTTTTTATGGTTAGCAATAGAAGACATGACCAGAATCCATACCAATACCGGGGCTACTGCTTTCAAGGCGCCAACAAACAACGTCCCAAGTAAACTGACTGATTTGGCAACCGAAGGTGTCAACCACGCTAACAGTATCCCTGCAATTAAACCTATCAAAATTTGTTTAACCAGGCTCCCTTGTACAATGTAATGCACGAAGCCACGTTTTTGTTTTTCCATAGCTGATCCATTTTATTAACAGTTCTGTTAAGCCTATATTTTTTGTGTTTGTTTCTTCAGTATAGGGAAACCAAGAGTAGTGAAAAGCTACGATAGTTAAAATATACAACCTCGCCAGCACTTATTAACAATACATTCACATTTGTGTGATCAAAACGGCAATTTACACATTTACAAAACACAATTATTTGTTTTTATGTTTAACCATTTCGCAGCAATTTAAGACAATAAGAAACCATATCTCCCCATTCAAGAAAGATATGGTTATCTGTTAAAAAATAGTTATCTAATTACTGTATCTCTTTAGTTCTGTATTTATTTACCCAAACATTAATAATCATTGTTATTGTCAAAATACTCGCTACAGTTCCCAGAGAAATCCCCATAGGAATATGACAAAAATCCATTATTAGCATTTTCATACCGATAAATACCAGAATGACTGATAAACCATATTTCAGCATTGTAAATTTCTCTGCCACCCCTGCCAGCAGAAAATACATCGCACGTAATCCTAAGATAGCGAAAAGATTAGAGGTCAAAACAATAAAAGGATCTGTAGTCACAGCAAAAATAGCAGGAATACTGTCTACCGCAAAAATAACGTCACTAATTTCAACCAGAATCAGGACCAAGATTAGTGGAGTCGCATATAACAACCCCTTTTCTTTCACAAAGAAACGTTCTCCGTGAAGATTATCAGTGATGCGAATATGCGCTTTTAGCCAACGGACAAAAGGTTTATCGCCTATCGGGGAATCATCCTCTTTCGCCAACGCCATCTTAACGCCGGTAACCAGCAGAAAGATGCCGAACAAATAGAGTATCCAACTGAATTGAGAAACCAACCAGCTCCCTGCAAAGATCATCACGGTACGCAACACAATTGCGCCTAAGACACCGTAAATGAGCACCCGACGTTGCAAATTTGCCGGAATAGCAAAATAGCTAAATAACATCAGCCAAACAAACACATTATCAACAGCAAGTGCTTTCTCAAGTAAATACCCGGTAAGGAAAGCCATTGTCTGACTATTGGCAACAACTTCCCCTGCGGTTTCTCTGCAATACCACCATAATCCTAATGCAAATAAGAGCGATAAACTTATCCAGATCACACTCCAGACAGCAGCTTGACGAAATGACATTGCCTGCTCTTTCTTACGCCCCTGTAAGGATAGATCCAGCAACAACATAATCGTAATTAAGACAGCAAAACTTCCCCATAAAAGAGGGCTACCCACAGAGTTCATTTTCTTTCTCTCACAAACAAAAACGGCTGAAGTCTCAGAAGACGCCAGCCGCTGCTATATTTCTTCCCCACATCGTGGAGATGGATGTATTGCAAGCAACCCTCGCCTTCTGGCAAGGTCTCACTTACAACACAGAAAATGTACCATCAGGTATAAGTTCAAGGTTGCCCGGCTACCGGATGCTGTTGCATCGTAATGACGATAAACCGGCAAGGAAGTTACTCCCCTTTGCTGCGGTGAAAAATAAATCAAATTCAGACAAGAATCAATCTACCACTGAAAAAATAAAAAAATGACAATAAAAACAGTAGGAACAAACGCAATTCATCCAACCTCATAGACCCATTTCTTATCCTATTTTAATGAACGTTCAATTGATCACCAAAATTTTCTGTTTAGTCACCCCTGATTTTGTTACAGTGGCGCAGGCTGCGTCATTTGCCTTTTTCAACGGTGAAAAGGCATGAAAACCAACCAAATAACGTAAAATAGGATGTAATTTAATCGGTTTAGCCTCATGCTTTCAGGATGAACGAACAAAGGCATTTTAGGAACACCTGATGGAAATAGTAAAAGAACTTATATATGCACTTTGGTACCAGGATTATGAAACTCTGGCCAACCCATCCCTATTATGGGCCATTTACATCATGCTATTCTTGATTCTCTTCCTTGAAAATGGCCTCCTTCCTGCTGCATTTTTACCAGGAGACAGCCTGCTTATACTAGTTGGCGTATTGATTGCCAAAGGTGCAATGAGTTTCCCCCTAACGATTGTAGTATTAACTGCCGGAGCAAGCTTAGGTTGTTGGATTGGTTATCTCCAAGGAAAATGGTTAGGAAATACCAAGACAGTACAAGGCTGGCTATCTCACCTTCCAGCTTATTATCACCAAAGAGCTTACAATCTTTTTCACCGCCACGGCCTATCAGCTTTACTTCTTGGCCGCTTCCTCGCATTTGTCAGAACCCTCTTACCAACACTTGCAGGACTGACAGGTCTACAAAACAGTCGTTTCCAGTTTTTTAACTGGCTCAGCGGCTTCCTGTGGGTCATTATCCTTACTTCTTTAGGTTATGCATTTGGTAAGACCCCCATTTTCCGTCAATATGAAGACTTGGTAATGAATTTCCTGATATTACTGCCACTTGCTTTACTCATTATTGGTTTTAGCGGCAGTTTGTTAGTTGTATGGCGTAAAAAAACTTGCCAACCCCCTCAAAAAAAGTAATTAATTCCAATAAAATCCAATATCCCTCCCTGCTGCAGATGAAAGTATCGTTTGCAGCAGAATAGTGAAATAACGCTAATGTTTTTTATTCACCTTCCAAAATATAAGCTATATTTAGTGATAGTCTTTTCCGGCATTAGGAAAAGCAACTGACTAAGTCAAATACACACACCTTACATTGAGGAGTAATCTACATGTCAAAGATCAAAACTACTGAAGATCTACACGTTGAACTAAAATCACTCGCAGATACACTGGAAGAAGTAATCAAAAGCTCTGGTGATAAATCCAAAGTCGAGCTGGAAGAACTTCGCGGCAAAGTAGAGGAAGTCATCAAAGATACTCGTTTTAAACTCAGTAATGCCAGTGATATGGTTGTTAAGAAAACAAAAGATATGGCGGGTCGTGCTGATGTCTACGTTCACGATAAGCCCTGGGTAAGCATCGGTATTGGTACTGTTGTCGGTGCCATATTAGGTGTAGTGTTAGCTAAACGCTAATATGATCAACTCATCCAAATCTCAAGGCCCCGGTAAAGGGGTCCTTGACATTCTCCAACGCATTGCCGCTGTTGTTATCGAGATAGTAGAAACTCGTTTGCAATTGATCGTTCTAGAGTTGGAAAAAGAAAAAGCCACTTTGATACAGCTAATAGTCATAGCCAGTCTGACACTACTGCTTACCGCTTTCGGCCTCATGTGTCTGCTTGTTATGATTTTTTGGGCTATCGATCCTAGCTGGCGCTTTATTGTATTAGCTAGTACCACTAGCACACTACTCATTCTGGCGCTTATTGGCCTTATATGGACCATTAGGAAAGCGCGAAATTCAACATTACTTAGTGCAACTCGCGAGCAATTAAAGATAGATAGAGAAATGTTGGAGGATCACAGTAATGAGTAAACAACGTCAGGAAAAAAAGCTTAAAAAACAGCAACTACTCAGAAATATCCAGCTACAGCGACTTGAACTTTCCAACAATACACAGCTCTGGAAGAGCTTTACTGAACCTTATGACAAAAGCTGGCAAAAGCTTTTGTCATTAAAACCCTATCTGCGACCCGCAATCCACGCTATCTCTTTATATAGCCTGCGTCATCCTATGAAATTTTATCGTTTGTCGCGCCACATCATTCGAATATTGAAATGGAAATAATTCTTCATAATATATCTCATTGATGATAACTTTAGTTACCTACATTCAAAAACTTTGTATAAAATTGTTAATAATCCTTGCTTACAACTAAGCTCACCTACCTTTAGTATACATTCCATCCGTTAATGATTAGCAAATCGTGCTATTTCGAGTTAGTACAAGTTAATCATCAAAAAAACTATTATTATTTCTCTGCGTTTTAGGAGTTGTTAATGAAAAAATTTGAAGATAGTGCCCTACTACTGGCTCGCATTTTGATGCCGATTCTGTTTATCGTTGCAGGTTATGGAAAATTAGGTGATTCCTACGCGGGTACTCAACAATATATGAATGCTATGGGCGTCCCTGGCTTTCTATTACCACTGACAATCTTACTTGAATTGGGTGGTGGTCTGGCAGTTCTATTTGGTTTCTTAACTCGCACCACCGCGTTATTTACCTTTGGTTTCTGTGTCCTGACTGCCGTGCTCTTCCACAGCAATTTTGCTGAAGGGATGAACCAGACTATGTTTCTTAAGAACCTGACTATCGGAGGAGGTTATCTGTTACTGTCTATCACAGGTCCAGGTAAATTCAGTATCGATCGTCTGATGAAGAGAAACTGGTAATATTCTGCTGTGGCTGTTCTGAATCTGAAAAATAACAGTTTTCAGGTAGAAGGTGAAACGATCAAAACCTCACTCTCGCTCAAGGATTTTATCAGCCAGATATCCAATATTCAGCCTAAAGGTAAATAGCAAGCCGAAAGATCCCAAAGATCTTTCGGCTCACTTTAATCAATAAGCTAAACTTCTATTGAATCACAGTGACTCTGATAAAATAGTTATTTCATCAAAATAAATAATCATCTCACCTCTCGGCAAGAAATAATTAAATCCATGCTCGATAATAAATTAACACATTAAGATAACTCTTAATAATTTAATATAAAGAGTATAGAATTCGCAGTGTAAATTCTATTAACATCCACAATGCTAATTTAAATAAACAACAATTAACTTAAATATATTTAAAGATTATTTAATCCAATTAAATTTTTTAATCACAAAAATAAGATCATGTAAAATATAGTTAAAAACGCAAAAACGAATTATCATCACACCATAAATTAATAATAGCAACACTGTATTTATTGATTATATTAAGCTCTATCACAATATAATTATTTAAATTTATTTTACTAATAGATAATTTCGATGAAGACAAATACTCAAGCGATGGAATTGGGGTATTAGGAATACGTTGGAGACTACAAATAAAAGATTATAAAAGAAAGAGCAAAGACAATGCTAAACATAACACAACAATTAACATAAGTAGCTGTTCTGTCACATACGATAATACCGATGATCTTCTCAAACAATATCATATGGCAAAAAATCATTTTGGCTAAAAATAATAAATGGAGACAGATTCGGCTGATAAGTACAATTTTTCAGAAAGTCAGGTAGTTGCTATAATAGCATCTTTCTTGCCAAAGAAAAATGCACTATGGCCTGTCCTATTTGTTGCCATTGACTAAAGAAAAGATACACAATAATAGAGACAACAACCCTATAAGAATATATTGACATCAGGACAACCATTCTGACCTAGGGAAAAGCCGTTCTGGTGTTATTAATAAATACGAAAGTCTCCCTGTTTTTATCACTGTCTGGCACCAAAAAAATAGAACCATCAATATTCAGCGAATAGAGATCACAAAATTTACACCTACCAGTGATGACAACTCTGCTCAAAAAGAGCTTGGTAGCAAAGCCGCCAAGCTCTTTCGGCAATCAAATTAAGGGCACAGGAAGACACAGGTTAAGCAATCATCGAATCATGTTTTTTTCAGCCTGTCTTCTAATTTGATTGCTCACATCGCTTCTACTTACCGACTAACAAACAATTTAGGGATTTCCCGCAAACACCAAGACTTAGCTTCCCCCATGCTGTCTCGTCGCCATGCCATAATGACATTTGTGTCATGGCTATATTCAGAACTAATCACCCGTAAACGACCCTCTGCAATATCTTGTTCCACCATAGGATAAGGCATGGTAGCAACGCCCAACCCAGCCAAGAGAGCACGGCGTTTATCTTCCAGAGAACTGACTGTCAAACGCTGTTGTTTATCTAACAATTGAACCGTCAATACCGGGCGCTCCCTCGCTGTATCCGCCACAGCAATACCACGATACTTCACCCTCGTGACATCGGACAAAGGCTCTGGCTCCTGATGTATAGGGTGATCAGGGCTAGCGACATAAACATTGGTAATGCTGTAAAGCTGACGTGAATTAATTTCTGCCGATGCGCGAAAATGCATATCTGGTGCAATAACAATATCCGTCCGACCAGTTTCCAACCTCTCCCATGCACCAGCCAAAACCTCAGTCAATAAAGAGAGCTGAGTATTCGATTTTTGAGCAAGCTTACCTACTAACGGGAATAATGAAGAAGCAGGAACCAACGCTTCACAAACAATTGTCAGGTGAGTTTCCCAGCCTCTCGCTAACGCTTCTGCATCAGCCGTTAATTTATCAGCAGCTTCAAGCAATTGACGTCCACGCTCAAGCAACATGCGACCGACATTGGTGAATTTAGTTCTGTGACCCGAACGGTCAAACAGCACCACATCCAGCTCCTCTTCTAATTTTTGCATCGTATAGCTAAGTGCAGAAGGAACACGACCAAGCTCATCAGCGGCCGCAGCAAAACTTCCCCGCCGGTCAATCGCATCCATGACCCGGAGAGATTCCAGTGTAAGCGCTCGTTCTTTGCTCATATTTTTCTCAATCAGGAAATTTGAATATGCTGACCAGATTAACTGGCTAACATTTCGCCGTCCAGATAATTACTATCCTTAGTGTGTGTTTTTTTAAGGTAACCACCATCATGATTATAAATAGAACAGCAAAACAATGTGGGAAAGCTGACTATGGTTGGCTACAGGCTCGTTATACATTTTCATTTGGTCACTATTTTGACCCAAAGTTTTTAGGTTATGGCGCGCTACGTGTACTCAATCAAGAAGTCATCGCCCCCAAAGCCGCTTTCCAACCTAAATCCTATCCACACGTGGATATATTGAATATTATTCTACAAGGTGAAGCAGAATACCGTGACAGCGAAGGCAACTACATCAGAGCGCGCAAGGGAGAATGTTTGCTATTTTCTGCCCGTCAAGGCATCAGCTACAGTGAACATAATGCCAGTACTAATAAGCCACTGACGCGCTTGCAGCTTTGGCTGAATGCCTTTCCTCAGCAGGAAAGCTTACCATTGCAACGAATGGAATTACCAGAACAACCATTGGCTATGCTAGCTTCTCCAACCGCAGAAGATGGCAGTATGCAATTACGTCAGCAAGTGTGGGTAAATTATATTTTCCTTAATAAAAATCAATCTCATCATCTGCAATTGAAGGGAAAAAATGCCTATCTGCAATCCCTAAACGGAAATATAAAAATAAGAGGCAATTCTAAGGATAACAATTTAATTAAATGCGGAGATGGCGCTTTTATTCATGAAGAAAGTCGTCTGGTTTTAAAAGCAGATACGGAATTCCAGGGGCTGTTAATTGATCTGGCTGCTTAAAAAAGTGAAAGCCCCGTCAGATTCCAATCTAACGGGGCTAAATTTGTGAAGTTGACCGATAAGCCGGGTTCTGTCGTGGACAATCATTCATCTAGGCCAGCACTTACGCACTGGCTCAAGCAGCCTACCCGGGTTCGATACGGGCCGTACCTAATGAACCCCTATTTGGCCTTGCTCCGGGTGGAGTTTACCGTGCCACGGACTGTTACCAGCCGTGCGGTGCGCTCTTACCGCACCCTTTCACCCTTACCTGATCCTACATTAAATAGGCCATCGGCGGTTTGCTCTCTGTTGCACTGGTCGTGGGCTTTCACCCCCCAGACGTTATCTGGCACCCTGCCCTGTGGAGCCCGGACTTTCCTCTCCTCTACCCATCGTCCAAAGGATTAATGGTAAAGCAGCGACTGTCTAGTCAACTCCGCGGCGGATTATAAGAGGTTTGTCCAACGATGTATAGGCGTTTACTGATAATCTGCCCTGTTTATCAGCAATTGCCATTATTCTTCGTTCTGTCCCAACCCATGACGATAAAGCGCATTTTTCTTCACACCATGAATCTCTGCCGCCAATGCCGCTGCTTTTTTCAATGGCAGTTCTTGTTGAAGAAGCGCCAGTGTTCTTAATGCCTCTGGAGGCAAAACATCGTCATCCGGTTTTTTATAACCTTCAACGATCAATACCATTTCACCACGGCGACGGGTTTCATCTTCCTTAACCCACGCCAAAAGTTCACCTACTGGCATCCCTTGAATGGATTCCCAAGTTTTTGTTAATTCCCGTGCCAAAACGATGTAACGCTCAGTTCCCCACACCTCAACCATATCTTCTAAACTTTCGATCAGACGATGAGTGGATTCATAAAAAATTAATGTGCGTGGCTCCTGTTGCAAAGCCCGTAAAGTATCTGTCCGACTTTTACGCTTTGCGGGCAGAAATCCTTCGTAACAGAAACGATCTGATGGCAGACCAGCAGCAGACAAGGCGGTTATCGCCGCACAAGGCCCTGGAAGTGGGACAACATGAATACCAGCTTCACGGCAACGGCGAACCACATGATAACCAGGATCATTAATCAAGGGCGTTCCTGCATCAGAGACTAATGCAATACTTTGCCCTTGTTGGAGTTTTGTAATTAATTGATCTGCTTTCTGCTGTTCATTATGATCATGAAGTGCGAACATGCGTGCATTAATGGCAAAATGTTGAAGCAACAAGCCAGTATGTCGCGTATCTTCGGCTGCAATCAGATCGACATGCTCAAGAACTTCAAGCGCACGCTGAGTGATATCACCCAGGTTTCCAATGGGGGTTGGTACAACATATAGCGTGGATGTCGTAACCACTGCTCGATTAGGTTGATTCATTGTTTCATCCGAATGGCCGATTTAAAATTGAGCATCTTTGAAAAAAACATCGCTGGATACAGTATGCTTTCCTCAATTTTTGTGCGTATCAAAACTGGTTTAGTCTGTTCAGCTATGCTGGCAGTCATGATCATCGCAGGATGTACCGTACCTGATCAACAGGGGCGACAACCTTCGCAAACTCAGGACAAAATCAGTACAGAAATCGCCCGTTATCAATCCATCATTGATGCCGCCCATGGCGAACCTTCTCTTGATGTCATCCGTGCTTATATCGCTCAGGAACCACTTGTGAAAGAAAGTGCGGCTCGTCAAAAAAATATTGATGATACCTGGCAAATGCTGACCCGTCTTTCACCACAAGAGCGCCGTGGATTGGTCATCAACGCTGATGAAAATGTTCTGCAAGGCTGGCTGGACTTACTCAGTGCCTATCAGGATAACAAACAGGACTCCGACAAACTACAGGCAGCTATCCGTGACTGGAAAATTCGTTATCCACAAAACCCTGCCGCACAGTCACTCCCAACTCAGTTACAACAGGCAGCCATCCAACAGCAAGATACGAATATCCGTATTGCTCTGTTCCTGCCATTAAGTGGTCAAGCAAAAGTATTCGGTGAAGCCATTCGCCAAGGTTTTCTTGATGCTCAGGCCGGTTTACCCAGTCCATCATTACCAACAGAAAACCCGGAAAATTTATCTATAGCAGACAACGATAGCGCGTCAGATAGCATGGTTTCTACCGATATGTCCCCTAGTGAAGTGGCGATCATAGACTCAGCAAGACCAACCACTCAAACAACACCTGTCATAGCCAATGCACCAATTAACACACAACAGGTCAAAATCTATGACACAGCCAGCCAGCCATTGGAAAACTTATTCATTCAGGCTAAGCAGGATGGTGTGAATTTAGTTGTCGGGCCGTTACTTAAGCCAGATGTGGTTAAACTCGTTCAGATAGATACTGCATTAAACATGCTAGTACTAAACGAGTTAGACAATGCTCAACCACACTCTAATATCTGCTATTTTTCTTTGTCACCAGAAGATGAAGCGAAAAATGCTGCGGAACATATTTGGCAGCAACAGAAACAGAATCCTCTGATTTTGGTCCCCAGAGGGACTTTTGGTGATCGCATTGCCAAAGCCTTTGCACAGGAATGGCAAAAACAAGGGGGACATGCTGTTCTGCAACAAACTTTTGGCTCTTCCGCCGAACTGAAACAATTAATTAATAGAGGTACCGGTATTCGCTTGACCGGAACAGCCGTCAATGTCACAAGCAATCAACCTACATCAATCGCTATTGGTGATCTGGAAATCCCCCAGATAAACACCGATGTCGTTCCTACTTCTACTGGCGGCTCAGTGGATGCAGTTTATATTGTTTCTACCCTGGATGAACTGACGCTAATTAAGACAATGATTGATATGGCAATCAGCTCCCGCGATAAGCCCGCCCTTTACGCAAGTTCCCGCAGTAATCAGGCTGGCGTTGGTCCCGATTTCCGCCTGGAGATGGAGGGAATGCAATTCAGTGACATTCCCTTAATCGCCGGTGCTAACTTGTCACTGATGCAGCAAGCAGCCAGTAAATTTACAAATGATTACTCTTTGATGCGCCTTTATGCTATGGGTATTGATGCCTGGTCATTAGCAAATCAATTCAGTCAAGTTCAGCTTCAAAGTGATTTCCAACTCAATGGTGCTTCCGGGGTGCTGTCTGTTCAAGAAAACTGCACCATTTTCCGACAGCTCTCATGGATGCAATATCATCAAGGCCAAATCACGGCTATTTAGCAACTTGCCGCTTGCTACCAAGCGGCCTTTCAATTCAAATGACTCATTTCAGAATGAAAATAAAAAAGCAGGATGAAAATAAAAAAGCTGACAAGTTATCTGCTAGGACGCAACTATGAAGCGCAGGCAAAGTTGTTTTTACAAAAACAAGGATTATCTTTTATCGCCGCAAATGTGAAAGTTCACGGTGGTGAAATTGACCTGATTATGAAAGACAAGCAAACTTGGGTCTTTATTGAAGTCCGTTTTCGCAAATCAGGACAATATGGAGATGCATTGGTGACAATCACCCGTAGCAAGCGTAAAAAATTATTACACGCTGCCGCAGTATGGCTGTTTCAACGAGGTGAATGTTTTGAAACCTCTTCTTGTCGCTTTGATATTTGTGCTATTACTGGTCAACAATTTGAATGGTTGCAAAATGCCTTCAATCAAAATGAGTTTACTCGTTAAAATGATACTGAGTAGGTTATAAACGTGCTGGATAGAATTAAAGTCTGTTTTACAGAAAGTATTCAAACTCAGATTGCAGCCGCAGAAGCATTACCTGATGCTATCTCGCGAGCGGCAATGATGATGGTTCAGTCATTACTGAATGGTAATAAAATCCTTTGCTGTGGTAATGGAGGCTCAGCAGCGACTGCCCAACGGTTTGCTGCCAATATGATTAACCGGTTTGAAACTGAGCGCCCAAGCCTGCCCGCATTGTCACTTAATGCAGACAATGTGGTCATCACTGCGATTTCAAGCAATAAACAGCATGATGAAATTTATGCTAAACAGGTACGGGCATTAGGTCAGCCAGGCGATGTGTTATTAGCGATTTCTACACATGGTAATAGCCGTGATATTGTCAAAGCCGTTGAAGCCGCTGTAACCCGCGATATGACAATTGTCGCCCTTACTGGCTATGATGGTGGTGAGCTTGCCGGCTTACTCGGGCCACAAGACGTAGAGATTCGTATTCCATCTCATCGCAGTACCAGAATTCAAGAAGTTCATATGCTAACAGTTAACTGCTTATGTGACTTAATCGATAATACACTTTTTCCCCATCAGGATGACTAAGGAGCCAATAATGCGATTTTTCTCCCTATTAGCTACGATTTGTGCTGCTGTAATATTACAAGGATGTATTGGTGCGGTCGTGGTCAGTTCTGCTGCCGTAGCGACTAAAACCGCAACCGATCCCCGAACTATTGGTCAACAGGTTGACGATAGTACTCTCGAAGCCCGTGTTAGTAATGCGCTTAACAAAGATAAGCAGCTCAAAGAGCAAACCCGTATTATTACCACTGCCTATCAAGGAAAAGTTTTACTGACAGGTCAAAGCCCAGACTCAAGCCTTTCAGACCGTGCTAAACAGATAGCCTCGCGTGTTGATGGAACACACACCGTTTACAATGAAATTCGTCAGGGGAAACCTGTTGAATTAGGTACTGCTTCTAAGGATACCTGGGTTACAACTAAAGTACGCTCAAAAATCCTGGCTAGTGACTCGGTTAAGTCTTCTAACATAAAAGTCGTTACGGAAAACGGCGAAGTCTTTTTACTGGGCATTCTGACCAAACAAGAGGGTAACGCCGCAGCGAAAATTGCCAGCGAAACTAACGGTGTTAAACGGGTAACAACCGCATTTACTTATTTGAATTAAATATATTGATTGAAAGTGATGACACGATAAATCAGTCAAACATTCAGGTATCAGGCCGCGTCATTTTTTGGCGCTGGCGTTTTACCCTTTTCATCATCCCACGTCAAACTGAATAACCTCTCATTCTTCCTTCAATCATTTTTCTTTTCATTAACCCATTTTTTTCAAGATAACTTACCCCGCCCAACAACCGCATTTGCCGCAAAATCCATTGCTGACGCTGTAAGACATAAGCCGAAGGTGAGTTAACTTTATAGCGGTGTGGATTAGGCAATACAGCAGCAAGTAAAGCGGCTTCTGATGCCGTCAATTTACTGGCTGATTTATGAAAATAGCGTTTAGATGCCTCTTCAACACCAAAAATGCCATCACCAAATTCTGCTACGTTAAGGTAAACCGTCAGAATTCTACTTTTTGACCATCCCAGTTCAATAGCAAAGGTCATCCCGGCTTCCAACCCTTTTCTTACCCAGCTACGTCCGTCCCACAAAAATAAATTTTTGGCCGTTTGCTGAGAAATCGTTGAAGCTCCTCTGAGTCTTCCAGAATTATTTTGGTTACGCGCAAGTACACTTTCGATAGCATCAAAGTCAAATCCCCAATGCTGTGGAAATTTTTGATCTTCCGCAGCAATAACAGCCAATGCGATATTTGGCGATATTTGTCCTTGCCCTACCCAGTTAGAATGAGACACATAAGAAAAATTAACTGATAACCAAGCACTAATCTGGCGTTCAACCATAACCATAGAAAAAGGCACTGGCAAAAATGAAAATGCAACAACAGAAACTATCCATAAGATAGTAACTGAGATTACGATTTTTTTAAGCCAGTACCATAAAAATTGAAAAGGATTTCGCATCCAGTTACTCAGTCATTTCCAATACTTTTCTGACAAGTTTATCAATTCCCACTTCTGCCTGAGAAATAGATTCAGCAAGCATGTAGGCTGGTGTTGTCACAATTTTGTTTTCTAAATCAACAACAACATCATTTACCTCACAAACTATATGGACACCCCCCATTGCTTCTACTTGAGCAACCGTTTCAGGATCATTGCCGACCGTTAGTTTCACCGGTTTATTAAGTAATTTTGGCAACATAACAGGCGCAATGCACATAAATCCCATCGGTTTATGTTGCTTATGCATAGCCCTTACCAAACTTAATAAATCCTTATTTATTTCGCAATCAACTGTCTTAACGGCAAAGTCACATAAATTCTTTGCAACACCAAATCCCCCAGGAATTATCAGGGCATCAAATTCATCGGCATTTGCTTGTGATAAAGGCTTAATTTTTCCCCTTGAAATACGGGCAGATTCCTGTAGAACGTTACGTTCTTCGCCAATTTCTTCACCGTTAATATGATTAATAACATGAAGTTGTGGTTCGTCAGGCGCAAAAAAGCTCGTTTTAACACCTAAACGGTCTAAAGAAAGCAGAGTTAATACTGACTCATGAATTTCGCTACCATCGAATACACCACATCCACTTAAGACAACCGCAACTGATTTCATACCTCACTCCATTTGTAGTAGATTATTGCTTAACCCTTTAGGGGGTTAAACACCAATCTTCATCACAGATTTTAATGAATCTTGTAACAAAAAATCTTATCTTTGCTATGTTGGTACTTGTATGATGTATGGAGAATTCCTCATTTACTCGCCGCAACCAAATATTAGATAGGCGTGTAAAAAGTTTTCCCTGGTGTTGGCGCAGTATTCGCGCACCCCAACCTCGGTTGGGGTTATTTTTTTTCAGCGTCCGTCAACCATTCTCCCAAAATTTCCGTATCGTTTCTCCATTCTTGCTTTAACTCATCAACCCATTCCTGAACATTATCCCACCATGCAGGTAAATCAGGTGATTGAATCTGCTGGGCCAGTTGCTGTAAATGACGCAATCCAACCGATCCCGCAGCACCTTTTATCTTATGCGCTTCCTCCGTAATGCCTTTCTGGTCTTTAGCTGTCATGTTTGAATCCAGAACAGATAAGTAACCCGGCATCATCTTTTCAAACACACTCAGACTATTGCGAATCAATTGAGGCCCAACGAGCTCGATGTATTGGTTAAGCATTTCTGTATCAAGTAAATCTTCACCTTTTTTCACCAATCCTGACTCCTCTTCTTCCGGCTGCATATGATGCACAGACTGTTCCCCCCAATATTGTTCAATAATGGCGGTTAACGCATTCACAGAAAGCGGCTTACTCAACACACCATTCATACCTGCATCCAGATACTCTTTTTTGTCTTTTAAGACATTTGCTGTCAGTGCAATCAGCGGGGGCAGATCCTTTTTGTCATATCGCTGACTTAATTCCCGGGAGATATCTAACCCGGTCATATCGGGTAGCTGAATATCAAGCAGTACCAGATCGAACTCTCCTGGCTTAAACACTTCTAGCGCATCTTTACCATTCATAGCGACTTCCACGCTGTTACCCAATTTCTCCAATACAGAGCGAGCAACAATCACATTCAGCTCAATATCTTCTACCAATAAGATATGCAACGCTGGAAGTGGATAATCTTCTGTATCTTCTTTGCATAAAAGATTCTCCTCCATAGCCGGTGCAATGATAGACAGTGTAAATCGAGAACCTTGTCCCGGCTCACTTTCCACCACAATATCCCCTCCCATACTTTGAGCCAAACGTTTGGATACCGCCAATCCAATACCGGTTCCCGTTGCTGGACAACCACCATGACTGCCTTTCACTTGATAATACATCGCAAAAATCTTCTCCAGCTCATCATGTGGGATACCAATCCCCGTATCTGTGACTTCAAACAGCAAACGTTCTCCCTCTTCGTACCAGATTCGAACAGTAATCTCACCTTTTTGCGTAAATTTCACCGCATTGCCAATCAAGTTCCACAGAATTTGGCGCAAACGAGTACCATCTGTCATGATTCTGGCAGGCAGTGGCAGTTCTGGGTTCATTACAAATTTAATATCTTTCGGTTGCACCAGCAGCCCAGAGAGGTTTTCCAGATCGGATATAAAACCGGTAAAATCAATTGGCTGATTATCAATTTGCACTTTACGCCGTTCAATTTTATCCATTTCAATAATGTCATTGAAAATATTACCAAGCGTGATGGCACTGACATGAATCGTTTTCAGATAGTCATTTTGCTCAGATGTCAACTCAGTATCGAGCAGAATACGGCTCAAACCAACAATGCCATTTAAAGGCGTACGAAGCTCATGGCTAATCGTTGAGATAAAAGTGGTCTTATCCCTACTTGCATTCTCCAAAGCGTCCTGATAACGCTTACGTTCCGTTATATCGCGCCCAAATCCCATAAGCCCATGTCTTTTTCCTACCCGATCATAAAAAGGGACTTTCCGAAGCTCAAAACAGGCTTTTCGACCATCGGGATAAACTAGCCATTGTTCATAAGTGAGCGCAACATTATGACGGAACACTTTTTCATCGGTTTTCATTACCTTGCGAGCAACCTCTTTGTCATAAACATCATTTGGCGTCAGCCCGACAAGTTGTTTCTGGCTTTTACCCGTCAGCAATTCCATCGCCCGGTTACAACCAGAAAACTCATTATTTTCATTACGGTAATAGACCAAATCAGGAGAAGCATCGAGAAAAGATTTCAACAATACAGATTGTTGTTCCAATTCAATCTGCGTCTGCTCACGGTGTTTCATCTCTTCTTTGAGTTTATCCAACAATATCAGATGAGCCTGCTCAGCTTTTTCTCTTTCTGAGATCTCCTGATTAAGCTTAATAATGTTGTCTTTTAATTGCTGATTAAGTTCCCGATCACGCTGACGCATAACTTCCAACTTTTCAACTAATTTAGATAATCGCTGACGGGACTCTTCGAGCTGTTCAACAACAACCGAAAGAAAATAGACAGCCCAAGGTGTAATCAACAAACCAAAAAATATTGAGCGAACTAAATCAATACTTTGCACTCCTCCCTGAAGCAGAAAAGTGACTACCATCTGTACACCCATAGCAAGAACGACCAGTGCAGATGCAAGCAGTAATGAAAAGCGCACTAGCCCCAATTTCATCATTAAATCAACATAATATTGGGCCAGGCCCCTGAGCAGCTTCATTTCATAAAGACTCCCGTTAAATATGACCATTCCGGATCATACCGTAAAAAACCGGCCACTTCGTTGAAGGAATAACAGAAATTGTTGACCTGGTAAAACAATAGTATTATTTAATAGTTTTAGTTATGACTTCCCAAACATTATTCTGGCTTTTTACTCCTGCCGGTCTTTCCGCACAATCTAAGCATGAATAAATAATCAAACACATTGATAAAATAAGCATAAAATTCTTTTTTACTCTTTTAATACCCCAAAAAGATAAAACTTTATTCTCATAAAGAAACAAAAATACATATTAATTCCATAAAGTTAGCATTAGTAAGATTTTAAATCTAATAAATAAAAGTTTAACAGCATATACAAAACAGATATTACACTAATATTAGTGATATAAATCACATTAAAATCCTAACATGATCTATATCACACAACACTAATGTTAATTTTTCTACTTATAAATCATAGCATTAACTTTATTTATCACCTGTCCTGACCTTATCCCGGTGATATTTGACCTGATTTATATTTCTAGTTAACTTGGAAAGTCACTGGAAATCATCTGTCAGATTCTCATCTGAACCATAATTATGCAGTGACACAATATCATTTAAGTCACCACCTGTTTATCACAAATAAACAAGTGGTGGTTGATTGAGGGCGCAATTCAGACGCCAGTAAAAAATATTAATCTCACAAATGTCTGTGAGTTTCTGTGAGAGTCGGACAGAACCTCGGGAGGTTCACACTATGCTATATAACAAATCTCAAGAAAAGGATAACTGTGGCTTTGGACTGATAGCCCATATTGAAGGGGAGCCAAGCCACAAAGTAGTACGTACCGCTATCCATGCCCTGGCCAGAATGCAACATCGTGGGGCAATCCTGGCAGATGGCAAAACCGGTGACGGTTGTGGTTTATTGTTGCAAAAACCTGACCGCTTTTTTCGGATGGTCGCACAGGAGCAAGAGTGGCATTTAGCCCGCAATTACGCCGTCGGTATGCTATTTCTCAGCCAAGATCCTCAGATTGCACAACACTGCCGGGCAATCATCGAACAAGAGCTACAAAATGAAACCCTGTCAGTCGTTGGCTGGCGTGAAGTCCCCATCAACAGTGATATTCTGGGCGAAATAGCCCTTTCAAGCCTCCCTCATATTGAACAGATTTTTGTTAATGCTCCGGCTGGCTGGCGTGCACGTGATTTAGAACGCCGCTTGTTCGTTGCTCGCCGCCGAATAGAAAAACGCATCAATGACAGCGACTTTTATGTTTGCAGTTTGTCTAACCTAGTGACTATCTATAAAGGGCTGTGCATGGCGGCAGATTTGCCCCGTTTCTATCCCGATCTGGCTGATTTACGTTTGGAATCGGCAATTTGCCTATTCCATCAACGCTTTTCAACCAATACCGTCCCGCGCTGGCCATTGGCACAACCTTTCCGCTATCTTGCCCATAACGGTGAAATAAACACCATCACCGGTAACCGCCAGTGGGCACGAGCAAGATCCTATAAATTCAAGACACCGCTTATTCCCGATCTGCACACTGCGGCCCCTTTTGTCAATGAAACAGGGTCAGATTCCAGCTCGCTGGATAATATGCTGGAACTGTTTCTCAACGGCGGAATGGATTTAATCCGTGCTATGCGATTGCTGGTTCCTCCCGCATGGCAAAACAATCCTGATATGGATGAAGATCTGCGGGCTTTTTTTGATTTCAACTCTATGCACATGGAACCGTGGGATGGCCCCGCGGGTATCGTTATGTCAGATGGACGCTACGCTGCCTGTAATCTGGATCGTAATGGCTTGCGCCCAGCCCGTTATGTTATCACCAAAGATAAGTTGATCACCTGTGCTTCCGAAGTCGGTATCTGGGATTATCAACCGGATGAAGTGGTGGAAAAAGGGCGAGTTGGTCCCGGTGAACTTATCGTGATTGATACCCGCCAAGGCCGTATCCTTCATGCAGAAGAAACAGACAATGACTTGAAAAGCCGCCATCCCTATAAAGAATGGATGGATAAAAACGTCAAGCGTCTGACTCCATTCGAAGAATTACTGGAAGATCAAGCGGGTCATCGGGATCTGAACGATCAATCCTTAGCGGTCTATCACAAACAATTTGCCTACAGCAACGAAGAGCTAGATCAAATCATCCGTGTCCTGGGAGAGAATGGTCAGGAAGCAACCGGTTCAATGGGAGATGATACGCCGTTAGCCGTCCTTTCCAGCCGCCCACGGATTATTTATGACTATTTCCGCCAGCAATTTGCTCAAGTCACTAATCCGCCAATCGACCCACTACGCGAAGCACATGTTATGTCTCTCACCACCTGCATCGGGCGGGAGATGAACGTATTTTGTGAAGCAGAGGGACAGGCACACCGATTAAGTTTTAAATCTCCTATTCTGCTCTACTCTGACTTTCATCAATTAATAACGCAGCAAAGTCCACACTATCGCGCAGAACAATTAGACTTAACTTTCAATCCACAAGAAACCAATCTGCAAAATGCCTTGTTTGCATTGTGTGATCAGGCTGAACAACTCGCCAGAGATGGTGCGGTATTATTGGTATTATCTGACCGCAACATTACGTCGGAGAAGTTACCTATACCAGCTCCTATGGCTGTTGGCGCTATTCAACACCGTTTGGTAGAAAAAAGCCTACGCTGTGATACCAACTTGATAGTAGAAACAGCGAGTGCCCGTGATCCACACCATTTCACTGTACTACTGGGATTTGGTGCAACAGCGATTTATCCCTACCTGGCTTATGAATCCCTCGCCAAAATGGTCGATAATGGCACAATTAATAAACCTTATGCTGATGTCATGCTTAACTACCGCAATGGTATCAATAAAGGGTTATATAAAATCATGTCAAAAATGGGCATCTCGACTATCGCCTCCTATCGCTGCTCTAAACTATTTGAAGCTGTCGGCTTACATTTCGAATTAACTGAATTCTGCTTCAATGGCGTCGTCAGCCGAATTGGCGGTGCTAATTTCAGCGATTTCGAGCAAGATCTGCAAAACTTATCTAAACGTGCATGGCTTGCTCGTCAACCACTCGATCAGGGCGGATTGCTGAAATATGTTCATAACGGCGAATATCACGCTTATAACCCAGATGTTATAAGCACTTTACAGTCTGCGGTTCATAGTGGCGAATATAACGATTACTTGAAATATTCTCGTCTGGTTAATCAGCGTCCAATTACCACAATCCGTGATTTGCTGGCGATAAAAACAAAAGGTGAACCTCTACCTATTGAAGAAGTAGAACCTGCCGAAGAGCTGTTTAAACGCTTTGATACCGCAGCGATGTCGATTGGAGCATTAAGCCCGGAAGCACACGAAGCTCTGGCTGAAGCTATGAATACGCTAGGTGGTTTTTCCAACTCCGGCGAAGGTGGAGAAGATCCTGCACGTTATGGAACAAAAAAGGTTTCCCGTATCAAACAAGTTGCTTCCGGTCGGTTTGGTGTGACACCTGCTTATCTGGTCAACGCTGATGTGATTCAGATTAAAGTCGCGCAAGGTGCTAAACCCGGAGAAGGTGGGCAATTACCGGGTGATAAGGTAACACCGTACATTGCAAAACTGCGTTATTCCGTACCCGGCGTAACACTTATTTCTCCACCACCACATCACGATATTTACTCTATTGAAGATTTGGCTCAGTTGATTTTCGATCTAAAACAGATCAACCCCAATGCGCTGATCTCAGTAAAACTGGTTTCAGAACCCGGTGTTGGTACTGTTGCCACTGGCGTTGCCAAAGCTTATGCCGATTTAATTACTATCGCAGGCTATGACGGCGGTACCGGCGCCAGTCCATTATCATCAGTGAAATATGCAGGATGCCCGTGGGAATTGGGGCTGGTGGAAACCCAACAAGCGCTAGTTGCTAACGGATTACGTCATAAGATCCGCTTACAAGTTGACGGCGGGTTGAAAACAGGCGTAGATATTATTAAAGCGGCCATTCTTGGCGCTGAAAGTTTCGGTTTCGGTACTGGGCCAATGGTTGCCCTTGGATGCAAATATCTGCGTATTTGCCATCTTAATAATTGTGCAACCGGGGTTGCCACTCAGGATGAGAAATTACGTCGCGACCACTACCACGGATTACCTGAACGGGTAATGAATTATTTCCGCTTCATCGCCCGTGAAACCAGAGAAATCATGGCTACATTGGGTGTCAAAAATCTAACTGATTTAATAGGCCGAACTGACCTGTTGAAAGTACTGGAAGGTATTTCAGCAAAACAGAGCAAACTCAATCTTGATCCGCTCTTGGCAACCGCAGACCCCCATCAGGGCAAAGCCTTATATTGCACTGAAAGCAATCCGCCATTTGACGACGGAACAATGAATAAAAACTTACTGGCTCAAGCTTCCAGCTATATTGAGAAGCAACAAAGTAAAACTTTCTATTTCGATATCCGTAATACCGATCGTTCAGTGGGCGCTTCCCTTTCCGGTTTTATCGCTGCTCGATATGGTAATCAGGGGATCGCCGCGGCGCCCATAAAAATTCATTTCAATGGTACTGCCGGTCAAAGTTTTGGCGTCTGGAATGCCGGCGGTCTGGAGCTGACACTCATCGGTGATGCCAATGATTATGTCGGTAAAGGTATGGCTGGCGGTCGCATTGTCATACACCCTCCTGTAGGTTCTGCTTTCAAAAGCCATCAGGCAACCCTCATTGGCAACACATGTCTCTACGGTGCAACCGGAGGCAAGCTGTTTGCAGCCGGGCGAGCAGGAGAACGCTTCGCCGTTCGTAATTCAGGTGCTATCACGGTTGTGGAAGGTATCGGAGATAACGGCTGTGAATATATGACAGGAGGTATCGTCTGTATTCTCGGACGCACTGGAATAAATTTTGGTGCAGGAATGACCGGCGGCTTTGCTTATGTCCTGGATGAAAATGATGATTTCCGCAAACGGGTTAACCTAGAGTTGGTTGAAGTACTGGCAGTAGATGCCTTAGCTATCCACGAAGAGCACTTGAGAGGGCTTATCACTGAACACGTCCACCTGACAGGCTCCCAACGCGGTGAAGATATTCTTGCTAACTGGCAACAGTGGCTGAGCAAATTTGCGCTTGTGAAACCAAAATCCAGTGATGTGAAAGCCCTATTGGGACATCGCAGTCGTTCTTCCGCAGAGTTGCGAATTCAAGCGCAATAAGGAGCCAAGATGAGCCAGAATGTATATCAGTTTATCGACTTACAACGCGTCGATCCGCCTAAAAAGCCGCTAAAAATCCGTAAAATAGAATTTGTGGAAATCTATGAACCATTTTCAGCAAATCAGGCACAGACACAGGCTGATCGCTGCCTTTCTTGTGGTAACCCTTATTGCGAATGGAAATGTCCTGTTCATAACTACATTCCCAATTGGCTTAAACTTGCCAATGAAGGACGTATTATGGAAGCGGCTGATTTATCTCATCAAACAAACAGCCTGCCGGAAGTTTGTGGTCGTGTTTGTCCACAGGATCGCCTTTGTGAAGGCGCTTGCACTCTGAATGATGAGTTCGGTGCAGTAACCATTGGTAATATTGAACGCTACATCAATGATAAAGCGATTGCTATGGGCTGGAAGCCCGATATGTCACAAGTTCAGCCAACGGGCAAACAGGTTGCGATTATTGGTGCTGGCCCTGCTGGGCTAGCTTGTGCTGATGTATTGACTCGTAATGGCGTACAAGCCGTTGTTTTTGATCGTCACCCGGAAATCGGTGGATTACTCACCTTTGGCATACCGGCGTTTAAACTGGAAAAAGAGGTCATGATACGCCGCCGTGAAATTTTCTCTGAGATGGGAATTGAATTCCGGCTCAATACTGAAATAGGCAAAGATATTGCCTTATCTGAACTGACTGAGCAGTTTGATGCGGTATTTCTTGGTGTAGGAACCTATCAGTCAATACGTGGGGGGCTGGCAAATGAAGATGCTGATGGTGTTTATGATGCTCTGCCATTTCTGACTGCCAATACCCGGCATTTGATGGGTTATCCCGCCCTACAATCGCAACCTTTCATCAATATGCAAGGTAAGCGGGTCGTGGTGCTTGGTGGCGGCGATACTGCAATGGATTGTGTCAGAACGGCTATTCGCCAAAAAGCAGCTTCAGTTACCTGTGCTTATCGTCGTGACGAAATCAACATGCCAGGCTCTCAGCGTGAAGTCAAAAATTCCAAGGAAGAAGGTGTAGAATTTCTGTTTAATCTGCAACCGGTCAGGATTGAAATCAACCATTCAGGTCAAGTTTGTGGCATAAAAATGGTACGGACTCAATTAGGTCAACCTGATGAGAATGGACGCCGCCAAGCTGAAATTATCGCAGGTTCGGAACACCTGCTTAAGGCCGATGCAGTGATCATGGCATTTGGCTTTAAACCACATACCATGAACTGGCTAAGTGATCACCAAGTAACCTTGGATAAACAAGGACGCATTGTCGCACCAGAGTACTCAGACACTCCCTTTCAAACTAGCAATCCGCAGATATTTGCTGGTGGAGATGCTGTTCGTGGCTCAGATCTCGTTGTAACCGCAATTGCCGAGGGGCGTAAAGCCGCGCAAGGCATTCTTGATTATCTCAATATCTAATCAACCAAGGGAGCTTTTCAGCTCCCAACTCTTTCTATCATCAGTTCGATAATTTATATTAATTGAATTACTCTTACACAAAAAACAAGTGTATTTAATGAACATTCCACACTTATTACTGTCATACATAATATTTTGGAATATTCATTCTCATTAGTGTGGGTTTTAAATAAAATATTCTAATTAACCGACACAAATATCACGATGCTTATTCAACTATAAATACTGGAAATATTAATGAAGCTAATAAAAACCTTAACTTTATTATCTCCAATGCTGTTTATCAGTCATACAGCACTTGCTTTATCACAGCCCTTAACATCTGAAAATATTAATAAAGAAATTATGAATAGAGGTACCAATTCTGTAGTGGCAGAATTAGGTGAAATAGGAGCCAAACAAGAAATCACTCACAACATTTCTACTGGTGATAGTAAATGGATAAAACTGGCTTTTAAATTAACGCAAAGCATACACCTAGGTTTTGCCAAAGAAGTTCGCTACGCATTATCCCTAGCATTAATTAATAATCCTGTTGAAGTCCTTGCTAACGTAGATAAAGAAAACAATATATCATTGGCTGATATCTGCACAATCCCACCAGAACTGGGGACCAGAGAGAATAAAATAGAATTTGTAGATAAGGTTAAAAAGAGCTTAGGCGCTATCACAGATTCCAAAGCTAAAAACGGAGCAGAAGATTGTTTTTGGGAATTAGAAAAAGCCTACAATACAGAATTCTAATCAATGAATTTGAAAAAATAAGGAGGCAAACCGCCCCCTCTTTTAACGCTTATTTTACTACCCGTAAAGCAGGGCGCCCTCTTGTCGGTTTTGGTGGCTCATCATCAGGTGAAGCTCCACTATCATCTCCAGCACCGGGCAATGCATCCGTAACTAATACCAGATTATCTGTCGCGGATGCAGAGGTATCAGCCTTATCCTGATCTGAAGCGGATTTAAAAAGATATTCATCTTTATAAGCTGCTTCAGGCTCAAACATCATTCCCGCCCCATTTTCACGGCCATAAATCGCAATAACTGCCGCCATCGGTACATTAACCCGACGGGGAACACCACCAAAACGGGCATTGAAGCGTACTTCATCATTGGTTAACTCAAGATTACCAACAGCTCTCGGCGCTATATTCAGCACAATTTGCCCATCACGGGCATATTCCATTGGTACATTAACTCCACGTAAAGTCACGTCTATAACTAGATGCGGAGTCATATCATTATCGAGTAACCACTCATAGTGAGCACGCAACAAATAAGGACGACGGGGAGACATTTGAGACAGCTCCATAAATCAGCTCCTGGATTGCAAGCGCATTTCACGTTCAGCTTCGGTTAATGAAGCCAAGAATGCATCACGCTCAAAGACACGCTGCATGTAAATTTGTAAATCTTTAGTACCAGAACTCGGTAATTCTATACCCAATACCGGCAAACGCCACAGTAAAGGAGCAAGATAACAATCAACCAAACTGAATTCTTCGCTCATAAAGAATGGCATCTCTTTAAATATTGGCGCCACTGCTAGCAACTCTTCTGCTAATCGTTTACGGGCAGTATTGGCCTCTTGAGAATTGCCTTCCTCAATAGTATGCATCAGGGAATACCAGTCTTTTTCGATGCGGTGCATCATCAAACGGCTGGAACCACGGGCAACTGGATATACAGGCATTAATGGTGGATGAGGAAAGCGTTCATCCAGATATTCCATAATGATGCGGGAATCATATAGCGTCAGCTCACGATCAACCAAAGTCGGAACTGTCTGATAAGGGTTCAGATCGATAAGGTCCTGTGGCAAGTTACCTGCCTCAACCTGCTCAACTTCAACACTGACACCTTTTTCCGCCAATACAATTCGCACTTGATGGCTAAAAATGTCGGCCGGGCCTGAAAACAGAGTCATTACCGAACGTTTGTTGGCAGCGACAGCCATGAAAACCTCCAAGTTTATCTAAAAAGGGAATGAATAGCCCCACACGACCACGACTATTCTTACTCATTCATTCTCATCCCTTATGTTTCTACGCCACAACGGTGAATACGGAATGCGCTACTCAACACAATTACTTTCGTTTCAACGCAATCATTACCGTTTCAACGCAATTACTACCGTTCAGATAGTAGGCAGACAAATGGATGAGGCAAAAATTGGCACTAGTTTACCAGATTTTGTACATTTTGGGGGAAGTGTGTGGATAATTAAGTAAAAAACCCGCCACAAAGACGGGTTTGCACATTAAATAATTGCCATAAAGACAAAAAATTAACGTTTGGAGAACTGTGGACGACGACGTGCTTTACGCAGACCAACTTTCTTACGTTCAACTTCACGAGCATCGCGGGTAACGAAGCCAGCTTTACGAAGATCAGAACGCAGAGTTTCGTCATACGCCATCAGTGCGCGGGTGATACCGTGACGGATTGCACCTGCTTGACCAGAAATACCACCACCTTTAACAGTGATGTACAGATCCAGTTTACCCAACATATCAACCAACTCCAGCGGCTGACGAACAACCATGCGCGCTGTTTCACGGCCGAAGTAAACTTCAAGGCTGCGTTTGTTGATGACGATATTACCGCTACCTGGCTTAATAAAGACACGTGCGGAAGAGCTTTTGCGGCGACCAGTGCCGTAGTATTGATTTTCAGCCATTGCCTATAATCCCGATTAAATGTCCAGAACTTGCGGTTGCTGTGCCGCATGGTTGTGCTCGCTACCTGCATAAACTTTCAGTTTACGGTACATTGCACGGCCCAGCGGCCCTTTTGGCAGCATGCCTTTAACCGCGATTTCAATTACACGCTCAGGGCGGCGGGCAATCATCTCTTCAAAGGTCGCTTGCTTAATACCACCGATATGACCGGTGTGGTGATAGTAGATTTTATCAGAACGCTTGTTGCCGGTGACTGCAACTTTTTCTGCATTAACGATGATGATGTAATCACCGGTATCAACATGCGGAGTGTATTCCGCTTTATGCTTGCCGCGCAGACGGCTAGCCACTTCAGTTGCAAGACGGCCTAAAGTTTTGCCATCTGCGTCAACAACATACCAGTCGCGTTTTACGGTTTCTGGTTTAGCTGTAAAAGTTTTCATTAAAGCTTACCCAATAATAAGTTACACGTTGGTGAACACTCAAGGTTCAGAAACTTGCTGAGGTTCACACGACTCTTGTCCAGCAAACCTACCCCTTCGAATAGCCTATGCCGGCACTATTGCAAGTTTTTGGGAAAAAAACATTGCCGTAACGTGGGGTTGCAAGATTATAGAGAAGTCAAAAATAAAAATCGACCCCAATTTGAATATTTAAAATCAGTTTTGAGTCTGAAATATACGGGTGAACACAAAATTAAGGTAAATGAGGTAATTTCAGATACTCTTCACTTTGCATCTCTTGCAAACGGGATAAGCAACGCTGGTATTCGAAAACCAACAACACCCCTTGGTAAATTTGCTCCATCGGCACCGCCGCATTAATTATCAATTTTACCCGGCGTTCGTAAAATTCATCAACCAGTGCCAGGAAACGGCGAGCAGCATTTTCATTACCCGGCATTATCGCTGGAACCTGATATAACAAAACCGTGTGATAAAGTTTTGATAAAACAATATAATCCATCTGACTACGCGCATCTTCACACAAAACTTTAAATCCAATTGCCAATACACCGTCAGCATGACGAATCGCGGGCATCTGCCGGTGGTTAATTTCCAATACAGCGGCTTGTTCACCGCTATTACCGGCTAAAAGAGTAAACATTCGATCCATCGCGCGTTCATTATCTTCATTCAGCGGTGTGAAATAGAGATGAGCTTGAGTCAACGTGCGCAACCGATAGTCAATACCCGAATCCACATTCATCACGTCACAATATTTTTTGATCTGCTCAATAGCAGGCAAAAAGCGAGCTCTCTGTAAACCATTACGATAGAGTTCATCAGGAGGAATATTTGACGTTGCAATCAAGGTAATCCCCCTGACAAACAGCGCTTCCAACAATGTACCAAGAATCATAGCATCAGTAATATCGGAGACAAAAAATTCATCAAAGCAAAGTACATCTGTTTCCGTTTTAAAACCATCAGCCACAATATCCAGCGGATTTTCATGCCCTTGCAATACCTTTAATTCTTCATGTACCCGCAGCATAAAACGATGGAAATGCAAACGTAGTTTTCTTTCACCGGGTAAACTCTGGTAAAACATATCCATTAACCAAGTTTTCCCTCTACCAACGCCCCCCCACATATAAAGCCCTTGAACAGGCGCACAGCTCATTGAAGCCTGCTTTCCTAACAGTTTACTCAGACGCCTTTTCAAGCTTTGTCGCCTTACGGGATTGCCGGGAGAAGCATTAATCAGAGTATTGTGAATGGTATCCAATTGCGCTACAACTTGGCGCTGAACATCATCTGGTTGGTATTTACCCTTAGAAAGGGCTTCTTGATAGTATGATGAAGGGGTAATCAATGATGGCATAACAATAACAATCCTTAAAATAATCGCCCGTTTTTTATCGTTTTTATGATTCAGATTGACCTTATTACCGGATCAATTGTCTACAATAAGGTCCACAATAAGATCTACAAGCAAATGTAAATCATGATCAATATTCCACTCTAACTAGATTAACGGTTATAGTGACGATAATTAAGTGAAACATTCTGCGGAACAACGATGTCGATGAAGGAGTAGCTATGACTTGGGAGTATGCACTGATTGGCTTGGTGGTTGGTTTTGCTATCGGAGCGCTAGTTATGCGTTTTGGTAACACTAAGCTGCGCCAGCAAAAAGCCTTACAAACTGAACTGGAGAATAATAAATCAGAACTGGAAGAGTACCGTAAAGAATTAGTTGGTCATTTTGCCCGTAGTGCAGAATTACTCGACAATATGGCTCGCGATTATCGTCAGTTATATCAACATATGGCTAAAAGCTCTCATGAACTGATGCCGAATATGCCAGCACAAGAAAATCCATTTAATTATCGATTGACTGAGTCAGAAGCGGATAATGATCAATCTCCGGTTAAAATGCCACCAAGAGATTATTCCGATGGCGCTTCCGGCCTGTTTCGTCCGATGAATGAAAAAAACCAGTAAATACCCTGCTGTGGCACATCGTGTGCCACAGCATTAATTCAAATGTAAAATCTATTATCTACCTACAAGTTTTGTTTTTTTGTTTTTCAATCATGTAAATACCTGTAAAGAATCATGCTAAATCTGTTTGCCCGATGAACTTTATTTAATAATTAACAGTCATAGAGTAATCATGGCAGCTTGCCAGAATTAACTCAATTAGCCTTCGGCTTAGGTATACAAGAGAACAAAATTAGATGAAAAGAAAACACTTATTCCTTAGTGCATTAGCCATCAGTATCGGATTGTCTACAATTTCTGTCCCTACGATTAGCAATGCTGCTTTGCCTGCTGCTATCGCCGGTCAGGCGTTGCCAAGCCTCGCACCGATGCTTGAAAAAGTCCTGCCTGCGGTTGTCAGCGTGCATGTCTCTGGTACGCAGGTACAACAGGAACAGAGTATACCTGAAGAATTCAGGTTCTTCTTTGGCCCAAATCTCCCAATGGGCCGTGAAAGTACCCGCCCATTCCAAGGGCTTGGTTCAGGTGTCATCATTGACGCTGCCAAAGGTTATATATTAACCAACAATCACGTTATTGAGAATGCAGATAAAATCCGTGTGCAATTGAATGATGGCCGTGAATATGAAGCCAAATTATTAGGCCGCGATCCTCAGACAGATATTGCCTTGCTGCAACTGAAAGATGCTAAGAATTTAACTGCAATTACTATGGCCGATTCTGATAAGCTCCGAGTTGGCGATTTCGCTGTTGCAGTTGGTAATCCATTCGGCCTTGGTCAAACTGCAACTTCCGGCATTATCTCTGCGTTAGGGCGTAGCGGTTTGAATCTGGAAGGATTGGAAAACTTCATCCAAACAGATGCCTCTATTAACCGTGGCAACTCCGGTGGCGCACTGGTTAATTTGAATGGTGAATTAATCGGTATCAATACTGCTATTCTGGCCCCAGGCGGCGGTAACATCGGTATCGGCTTTGCAATCCCAAGTAATATGGCAAAAACCCTGAGCGAGCAGCTTATCGCGCATGGTGAAGTAAAACGCGGTATCCTCGGTATTAAAGGTACTGAAATGAATTCCGATATCGCTAAGGCATTCAATATTGACGCCCAGCGCGGAGCATTTGTCAGTGAAGTATTACCAAAATCCGCAGCAGCGAAAGCAGGTATTAAATCTGGCGATATTCTTATTTCCGTTGAGGGTAAGAAGATTAGTAGCTTTGCTGAACTGAAAGCCAAAATCGGCACAACGATACCAGGTAAAGAAATTAAAATTGGTTTATTGCGTAAAGGTAAGCCAATGGAGGTTTCTGTTACGCTGGAAAACAGTGAAGGTCAAACAACCAAAGCCGGAAATCTAACCCTTGCCCTGCAAGGTGCAACCCTAAGCAATGGTGAAGTGAAAGGGACTTACGGTGTGAAAATCGATAGTGTTGCTCAAAACTCACCGGCGGTGTTATCTGGCTTACAGAAAAATGACCTGATTGTTGGGATCAATAATGAACGGGTACAGAACATTAATGAACTGCGCAAAGTTATTGATTCTAAACCACCCGTCATAGCTCTGAACATTCTTCGCGGAGAAGAGAGTATCTATCTGTTACTGAGAAATTAATACTTTTAGTAAAAATCGATCCAATTCCATTTAAGGCACAGCGTAACGCTGTGTCTTATGGTGCTGATCAACCTATTTAAAATAATGAGGTTTGTTTTTCCATTAGTAAAAATGTTTTATACTTGGCTATCTCAATTTCTAAGGAGTGAATGTATTGGAAATTATTCGTGAAGGCGATACCATTATTTTTCAACCAGCTAAACCCAGTTGGAATTCCTTTTTGCAACAAGAAAAAGCTGACTTTGATTTTTTCATCGAACGACTGGATATTGTGGAAGAAGGACGCATTAAGTTATGAAAAAATATAAACCATTGTTTTAACCGCTGCTTTTAATCGGCATCAGGTGTTAAACGTTGTTTTTACCACTTTTAACACCTGATTTTTATTAAGTTTAATCATCATGGCATATCGTATTTTACATTTAACCAACGTTAATCATATCCGCTTTTTTATCTTTTCTGATACTGTTTACTCTCAATTCTGAAAGTTTTTTATAGGCCGTAACCCTTTATTTTCCGCATAAATTATGACAGTAAATAACTTGATAATGTTAAAGATATCCCTTTATATTTTTTCCGATAATTAACTTTCTGTTTAGCAGTTAAATCCTACCACATTAACCGTTTTATCCCTCTTTTTATTGCGTTATGTTTATAATTTTCTCAGTAAAATAACGGTTAGAAAACACTTTAATATCAACATGCTGAATAATATTCTTTTACCTGCTGATTTCTTTTCAACTTTCTGTTAATGGTTAATAGCATTTAATTAAATGTAATTAAATGCCCTTATAAAAAGGCATCTATTAAGTTAAACCTGCCTTCTCCTTTTATATAAAATCTCTAATTTCTCTGTATACTCACTTTTAAATGATCATAGCAAGGAATAAACCATCTTTAATTCACTCTATACCTTTTAAAAAGCTGGCATTAAATAACGTTTCATAATTCTGCCACACATAGACCTATCCCCCCTAAAAAAGCGCCTACGATTGCTAAAAACGAGAAATACAAGTAAAAATAGCGAGTTAATCATGTTAAAAAAATGTAACCTGTAAAACGATTCTTATGTTTAGAGTTTTCCTATTTTTTTAATCAAAAGTGCATCCAATAAATGGTTATCATTAAGCAGATTTTATAAACCTAATGTTCTTTCGTTTCCTTCCAAAGATTTAACTTCCTCTTTTCCATTAAACTGATTATGAGGTTTTCTCTTTTTCCTGTATTTAATTCTTTAGTTTTAAAACCAGAGCAGATAACAGATATGCTAATAATATTAAGATCAATGCCTATTTCTTTAATCATTTTTAATACTGCTAATCTAGTCAACCTAAAAATTTATCGGCCCTCTTTAATGATTGCCTCTGATTTTTCGTAAACTTCTTACAAACCATGTAAAATCTCTTATTTAAGAAAATTAGTTTAGTGCGGTTAATAATATTAAACATTTTCATTCTGATTATTGGATTAATACTGTCACTTTGTTAATCAATTCAAGACCGGTTTTTCCTGATGTTTTCTCTTCCAATGTCAGTATGGCATTGAATTTTTTACCCGTTTTAAAAAAGCCTTAATCACTTATTTTTACCTTTATTGACTAAAGCTTTCACCTATTTTTTCCAGATTTTAAAACTACACTGACAGACCATAAACGGCTTTTTAACCACTGTTTTATCATATACCCTATGGATTTCAAGATGCATCGCTACGGCAAGGGAGTGAATCCCCGGGAGCATAGGTAACTATGTGACCGGGCTAAATGAGTGAAAGTTTCTGTCACTCCTTGCTTTCAGATCACATAAAAAACGACACCTCACATGATTTAATCTGAGTAAATCTTAACATTACGAAGTAAATAAAAAGCGCTAAAACGAAAAGTTAAAGACAGTGAAAACAGCGTTAAAACCCCTCCGGTTGTAGCAAAATGCGATAAAAAAAGTTTAATACCCATGTAAACTGTCAGTACAAATTTTTTCGTTTTATTATTAATGAAAACTCAATAGTGATAATCGAAGCGCTAAAAGTAGATACAGCATAATGCGGTGTCTGTTAATTTCTATGTTATCCTGCCATGACTCATTAACTCACACTGAATAATACCCATGATTGCCAAGTTGCTGCGCTCTGCTTTTTTAGGATTACTTGTCGCTGTAATTTTACTGATTACCATTCCATCGCTGCGCCCTAGCGGGCTGATATCTGCAATTACCAGCAATAGTAATGACGAAGTTCCATTCAGCTTTAATAAAGGTGTCCGCAGGGCGGCGCCCGCCGTGGTTAACGTCTACAGCAGCAACATGGGGAGTTTTTCTCATCAAGGTCGGGAAAACCATACCCTTGGTTCTGGCGTCATCATGAGCGATAAGGGCTACATCCTTACCAATAAACACGTCATTAATAATGCAGGACAAATTATTGTTGCACTGCAAGACGGTCATTTTTATGAAGCTCTGGTCATAGGTTCTGATAGCTTAACGGATCTTGCTGTCCTGAAAATTAATGCCGAGAACCTGCCTGTCATAACGATTAATCCAAATAGAGTCGCGCATGTGGGAGATGTCGTTCTCGCCATTGGTAACCCTTACAACTTGGGGCAAACCATTACTCAAGGGATTATTAGCGCTACCGGTCGCGTTGGATTAAGCCCTACCCGCCGCCAAAACTTTCTCCAAACTGATGCTTCCATTAATCAAGGTAACTCCGGCGGTGCACTGATTAACACCCTTGGTGAGCTGGTAGGTATCAATACATTATCATTCGATAAAAGTGAAAATGGTGAAACGCCAGAAGGATTGGGGTTTGCTATTCCGACTGAACTCGCCACTAAAATTATGCAGAAACTTATCCGTGACGGACGGGTTATCCGGGGTTTTATCGGCATAACGTCACAAGAGCTGCCACATATTCGCTCTTCTAACGGCAATATTAACCAGATTCAAGGGCTACGAGTATTTCAGGTGACTGCAAACGGGCCAGCGCAGAAAGCCGGTATCAAAGTGGGTGATATCATTACCAGTGTCAATAATAAACCCGCTATTTCTGCGGTTGAAACAATGGATCAAGTGGCTGAAATACGCCCCGGCAGCGTTGTTCCTGTCACTTTATTACGCGATGGGAAAATATTATCGTTGCAAGTAACTATTGAAGAATTTGAAAGTTAACGATAATTCATGATACTTCAATGAATAACCGGTCAATTAAAATAGTTAATTATCAGAGTGAATCTGTATCACCAATAACTTAACGAGCAATCATATGGACAGAAAGCAAAGTTTGCGCCAGCGTCGTCGATTTTCTCCTCTGCCTCGCTACTTGGTTTTCTATACACAATCTTGTACATCAATAGCAAAGCGTTTTAACTTGAAGATTGACATTTTACCAAGACATCAAGCACATTAGCTTGTTTACTGATGCTTGATTAAATGGGACAACACTGTAGGACTTACATTAGCTAAGTACTATTTACTACTACTTACAGTTTTCATTAGGAATTATGATGCTTTCTCAATAAAGAATTTACACTACCAAAACTCTGGTCCAACAATAAACTTCACTCTCTTTTAGTCAACAAGCCCCAACTCACCTATCGGTTAAATAAAGTATATAAAACATAATTTATGTGACATTTACCTCATATCTTAGAGGTCATCATTGACCAAAAACATCAAAATAATTTACTAACACTCTCTTGGAGTACTATGCAAAACCACGTATTCTTTTTTATTCCAATGAACTAGGCAACATCATCGATTAAAAGAGAAAAATATGAGTGATAAAGAAAAAGTTAAATTAATACGTTTACTTAAACAAGTAAAAGGAAAGAAAAACTCCAAAAGTCAGACTTCAAAATCTGACGCTATCGCTGCTTACCACTATTAATTTTTAGGTTAACAGCAACCTACACAGGTTGCTGTTTTGCCATATATGGAGTGATGTATGCAATTAACATTTGTCGGTCATCAAAGTTGGCTAATCTCTCACAAAAATACAAATATTTTGATTGTTCCTGTCTTAGGTTCAACAATGGGGAACACCCGATATATAAAATTCGAAATATACCCTCCAAGAAACGTTGATGTAAGTAATATGCCATCAATCGATGCTGTATTTATATCACATGAACATGTTGATCATTTCGACATCGATACTCTGTCAATACTGCCAAAGGGAACAACTATTTATATATCACTACTTATGCCAATCTGTATAAAAACAGCTTTAGAGCACCTAGGGCATAATGTCAT
The DNA here is from genome assembly GCF_963878145.1 of Photorhabdus sp. S10-54. Classification (NCBI taxonomy): domain Bacteria; kingdom Pseudomonadati; phylum Pseudomonadota; class Gammaproteobacteria; order Enterobacterales; family Morganellaceae; genus Photorhabdus; species Photorhabdus sp. S10-54. The sequence continues at coordinate 50,544 of NZ_CAWNXG010000035.1, forward strand.
ATTACATTCATTTAAAGAAGAAATAAGAGTAAAAGATATCAAAATAAAGCCATTCTCTGCTCCATATGAAACAATATTATGGGAGTCAAGGGTAACTCAATACTTAGTATCAGATGTTGATGAAGAAAAATGTAACGGTTTTATAGCAGTGGATGCAATAATCAGCGAGGAGTACATTGAAGGGATCGGTGATCAATACCCAAATCCACAGTGGATCATAGTAGCAAATAATTCACAGTGTACACCAAAACAAGCTCAAGGAGCATATACAAATTTGCTACCACTAGAATCGTCAAGACTTAGCGGCAAGAATTATAGAGGAGTCAAATTACTTAACTCTATATTAATAGACTATCTTGATGGCATCCCTGAGGAAACTAAGATATTGATTTGTGGCAATGGATTTATAAATCCAAGAGAGAATTATGGCCCATTCCTATTCTCATATAATAAGGTATTGTCTGAAATTGCCAACCAATTATCAATTAAAGAAAATGTTTGTGGACCATATCCAGGTGAAGTAATAGAAGTTATAGATTGAAAGCTTTCAATCAGTTTGTCTGGCTGGATAGAACTAAATAAAAACAAACATTTAAATCTAAAAAATAAGCTAATTAAGTACAGGGATGAAGAATCTGGCGTTGAGCTCAGCCCATTTATTCCTGTACTCGGTGAACTTAGTGAAACAGAAGAAAAAAATGGGTTAGCTACGATTGAAAATGAACTAACTGACATGGCTCGAGCTCTAGCTATTGATCCTTTGGTTGGCCGATTAGCAATTTCAATGAATAACTATGTAAATGGTGAATTGAGTGATAACCGGATTCTAATAAAGTTTAAAGATAAAGATTTTGGATATGTTTATTCTGTATCATCCTGTCAATTTACCAAGACTTACACACATGATAACTATTTAAGTGAATATCCATTTGGTGTTGAAATATATATTCAAGATTTCGTTGGCCTATGTTTAGGTAAAATACAAATTTGGGACTTAGCAGGGACGAGTATACGTAGCTGGTATCTTGGTGGAATATATGAGAACATTATTGTGTTTTTCTATAAATACTTTGGAGAACAAAGAAGGCCTGATTTAGCACTTAAAGTATACGAAGAATATATCTCACAAAAATAAGGTAGAAAATGAATATCTCTGCAATTAAGAATGATTTAAGAAAGCAATATAGTACTTTTATCTTGTTTCCTATTGAAACAGGAATTAATTTATTATCTTCTTTTTTTTTCATTTTCCATATTAATTTACATAATAACACTGCCTTTGACTAATGGTTTAGAGGCAAGTAATGTTGGCCTGATTATCTTCTTAATTGTAATATTGAGACCTACCTTAAGTGTAATTAATAACATAAGCCTGTTCCTTATTACTAAAAAACAGGCTTATATTCTCTCAACATTTGATGACTGTTTTACAAGCAAAAAAGATGCTCAGCAGAATGAACACGACATTGTAAATTACTCCTCGTATGACACTAGTGTTGTTTTGATTATATCTAGGGTAATTTGCTTTATCTATCTTTCCATTCTCATGGTTGTTAATATTGAAGAGGGTACAGTTGGCTTACTATCATTGTGTTCTATATTGATACCATTATCATTTTTTCTATTTAAAAAACGAGTCCATCTTTCTAAGAAACTAGCAAAGATAAGGAAGCTAAGATATGGATTTATTGGAGATAACTTTGAGGCCCTGACTGCTATATTGTTAACTGGGTACCAAGGGGGAAAATTTCTAAGCTTGAATAGAATTATTGATACTGAAGAAAAAATAAAACGCATTGATTCATTATGGCGAGCTGTAGATATTGCATCAAATGCGTTTTTAAAAGTTATTCCTGTCCTTTTTATAATCCTGATTGGTAAAGAAATAGACAATAGTGACAAATTACTCATTCTTTTATATTCTCTAATTCTGGTTGGCGAATATCTTGGTTTAATTAGATTACTAACACCATTTTATGATGGTTATCTGGCCAAATTATCAATTATCAATTATCAATTATCAATTATCAATTATCAATTATCAGTAGACATAAGAATTACCAATACAAGCCAGAGGAATACTATAACCTGGATGGCACACAAGGTTTTATTGAAAAAACCATTCTGGGGAATATATTTTTATCAAAAGAGTTAATCAATAGGAGCATATTAAATAAGCTATGTTATGAAATCTTCCAAATTAATAAGTATATTAATATGAGTTCAAACATTAACGAACTGTCAAGAGGACAATTAAATCTTATTTTTGCCGCAAGGAATGTATATATGGCTATAATTAATAATTATAAAGGCCATATTTATTTCGATGTAAATAGGACTGGCTGGGATTCTAAGTTATTACTTGATTTAGAAGATATAATTTCAAAATTAAAAATAGAATATCAAATTGATATTCTACTATCACATCTTCATGAAACTAAAGATATAGAATTGGAAACAAAAAATGAAACCATAAAATACACGTTAGATAGTAAAGTTAGATCAGAGGAAGATCATACCAAAATTTCCAGATTTTTGTCTATTTTTAGCTATAATTCTTTAATTGGGATTATACTATTGTTCATTGCCAGTTTTTCATTATTCGAATTGGGAAGAATTACATATAACGAATATAACAGTGAGACCTATAAGATAACATTCACATCTCTATTAGGCCTAATTTCATTTATCCGTCATTCCGCACCGTATTTCTGATTTAAAAATAGTGTGATCTTACACAGGTTTTTTGTATTGATGACATCGGTGGGGTTGACGGTAATCGCCAATTTTGATCTATTACTTTTATTTGCCGGAAAG